>JBCCLG010000105.1:0-10689 GCA_039027015.1 Acidobacteriota bacterium
CAACACCCTCTGCTTTCAGGACGGGCGCTTTCAGGCGCGGGCGAGCTTTCGCCCGTTCATGACGGATCCGGGCTCGAGGACTCCGGCGTCTACGGTTTCCGTGCGCTCGGATACGGCGGGTCAATACACCTTTTTCGCCGCGGACAACCGCGAGCTTCTCCTGAAGGTTCTAGACGGCTGCGCCAACAACGGGAACTATTGGGTGTTCGTGGCGGGGACGACCAACGTGGAGGTTTTACTGGAGGTGACGGACCTTGAGACCGGCGCGGTGCGGAACTACTTCAACGGCCTGGGCGAGGTCTTTGATCCCCAGCTCGACACGGGCGCTTTCCCCTGCGGCGACGGCTCCGGGCAGGGCTTCTGATGTTCTTCTTGACCCGAGCGATCGCGAGCCGCGCGAAGGCTGCGGTTCCGGCCCTCGCGGCCGTCCTTCTCACGGTCGGCCTTTCGTTGCCCGCCGTGGCCGACGAGATCTTCGTCGTCGAGCGTGGTGAGCTGAAGAAAATCGACAGCGTCACGGGGCAGCGGACCGTCATCGGCCCAACGAATCTCAGGCCACTGGGCGCGACCTTTCTCGACCGCGATCGGCTCCTGCTGCTCACGGAGGACGGCTCGCTGCACGTGATGAACCCCGAGGACGCCACCAGCGAGCTCTTTCTGCCCGCGCCGGCGGACGAGGCGGCTTTTAACGAAGCCTCCCTGGCCGTGGCTCCCGGGGGCTACGTCTACCTCTCGAAGCGGCAGTTTCCGGATCGTTCTCGGCTCGAGCTGCTGGATCTCGAAACCCTGGAAATCGAATCGCTCGGCGCGCTCAGCCTCACCGAGCCGGCAGGCGGTGTTCCGGACTCCCTGGGGGGCGTCGGCTTTATCGAGGGCGCCCTGGTCTCGATGGGCCTTGGCATCGACTTCAGCCAGCCCGGACTCTTTACGATCAGCCCCGCAACGGGAGCAGTCGACCGAGCCGTGGCCTACGAGGGGCCGAATCCGCTGCGAACCTTCGAGGAAGACTCCCTGGGGCAAGTGTGGGTGCTTCAGGGACCCGGAATCATCGCGCCACCGGCCAACTTTTTGAGCCTCTTCGATCCCCAGACCGGCTTCAGCGTGCCGAATACTCCGGCCTTCGTCCTCTCCTTCGACACCGTAACTTTCGCGATCCGCCCGCAGCCCGACCTGGGCTGCGTGGAGACCGCGACGCGCAAGTGCTTCCTCGGAGGGCGCTACACCGCCGAGGTTCGCTTTCGCGACTTCGCGGGCCTGGAGGGCGACGGGCGGGTCGTTCCCGGGGCGAGCGACAACACGAGCCTTTTCTGGTTTTTCGCGGCGGACAACTGGGAGCTGATGGTCAAGGTTCTAGACGGCTGCGAGAACAACGGCAATAGCTGGGTTTTTCTCTCGGCGACCACCAACGTGGAGCTGACGGTGACGGTGACCGATCAGGTGACGGGCGAGAGCCGCACGTACGAGAACCCTCTCGGTCAGGAGGCGATGACGGTGCTCGACACCGAGGCCTTCGGGTGCGCGCCTTAGACGGAGCCTCGGCGCCGTAGCCTCCGGGCGCCGTAGCCTTCGGGCGCCGCAGCCTCTTGCGCAGAGGACCGCAGCTGAACGCGATCCCGCGGGGCCGATCTTCGGCTTCGTGGGATCCGTGCGTTGTGGGGGAAAAAGGGCGAGGGCCTGTCGGTCGTGGGCTTGGCAGGAGTCCTGATCGGCAGAGGATTTGTTGTGGTTCGATCTTTTTATGCTATAAAAGCATATGCCTGGCCGGCCACCCACAGATCCCTAGGAGGTCCTTTGATGAAGACGTTTTCCGCCCTGCGAGCGAGTCGAATTTCGCTCGTCACGCTGGCTCTGCTGTCCCTGTCTCCACCCCTCGTTGCTGGCGAGCTGGTGGCTGCCGACGCACGCGGCGGTCTCTGGCTCTACGGTACGGAGACCCCATCGATGTCGCGCCTGGGCGATCTGCCCGAGGCTCTCTCGGCCCTGGACTTCGACGCCGACGGACAGCTCTACGGGATGACCGCTCTGGGCCGTCTCTATGAGCTGGACCTGCCGTCGGCGGCGAGCCGACAGGTTTTCTCGGCCGAGAGTGAGGACCGCTATCGCTATCGGGACCTGGCGTTCGCCCCAGACGGCACCCTCTACCTGCTGCGGCACGATCTCTTCTCACGGGCCCTCGAGCTGATCGTCCGGGATTTGGACTCAGGTTTAGACACGCGCCTCGGCCAGCTATCCCTCGAAGGCGCTCCATACGTTCTGGGCTATAGCCTGACCTTCGACTCCCCCCGCGGACTCCGCCTCTTCGATAAGGACACCTTTTGGGATATCGACCTCGGGACTCTGGAGATCGTCAGGAGTTCCGCCAGTTTTCCGGAGTGGAACGCCTCAGACGTGGTGGTCGAGAGCGGGCAGCCCCGCACCTGGCTTCTGACCGACTTCTCCGGGGGAGAGCGAGGCCTTCGCCTGGTGGCGGTCGACGGGTCAGGCCCGCAGATCTCCGAGGCGGCGCCCGCCTATGACTTTCCCTTCGCCCTCGGGCCGCGGGCCATCGCCCTGCGTCCAGACTCCCCGAGCTGTTCGCAAGACGCCGAAACCCTGTGCCTGCGGAACGGGCGTTTTCAGGCGAGGGTCGAGGTTCGCGATTTCCTCGAGCCAGTCGCCTGGAGGCCCGGCTTTGCCACCCACGAACGATCCGACTCAGCGGGCCAGTTTTTCTTCTATGAGCGGGAGAATCGTGAGCTGCTGCTCAAGGTTCTAGACGGCTGCGCCTACAACGAGAGCTTTTGGGTGTTCGTGGCCGGCACGACCAATGTGGAGGTCCGTCTCGAAGTGACGGACCTCCAAACTGGAGCCCTGAGCACCTACTCCAACGCCTTGGGCGAGGTCTTCAGGCCCAAGCTCGATACCAACGCGTTCCCCTGCGAGAGCTCTGAGGAGGGCTTCTAATGTCGATTTTGCCGCCAAGGATGACAAACCTGCCGAAGTCCCTCGCCGCCGCGGCGCTGGCTCTATTCGGCGTCCTGGTGACCTTCGGATGGGCCCTGCCGGCGCAGGCCGACAAGCTTTTCTACTCCCAGGGCGGCGCCTTGAGAACGCTGGATACCGAGACGGGGGAGCGAACGGTTGTGGGCCCCACTGAGCGCCTGCCCGTTGCCATGGCCTTTCTCGATCGCGATCGGCTCCTGGTTTTATGGCACGACGGGTCTCTCCACATCGTCGACCCCGAGGACGCGACAACCCGCGAGATTCTCTCCACAGACGACGATCCAGCGCGGATCCGAAAGGCGTCCCTGGCTCCGGCCCCCGGCGGCTACGTCTACATCTTCAGGGAACGCGAGGGCAGGCGGCCCTCGATCGACCTCCTGAATCTCGAGACGCTCGAGACCGAGATCTCCCAGGCGCTGCATCTCGCGGACCGTCCCGGAAGGCTGCTTCAGGACTCAACAGGCCTGCGGTTTCTCGACGGCTCGCTGGTCACTTTTGGGCCCCTCAGCGAGTCTGCGCAGACCGGACTGTTCTCGGTCAGCCCAGCCACCGGGGGCGTCAAGCTCGTGGCGCCCCACCCAGGCTACTCCTTCGTGTTCGACGTCGGCTTTGCCGTCGACTCGCAGAGTCGCGTGTGGGTTCACAAATACTCGGGCCTGATCTCTCCGCCCCTCTCCTATATCGCCACGATCGATCCCGAGACCGGTCGATCCGCTGGCGGCGGCAGCTTCGATTTGCCTTCGAGCACGCGCGCCTTCGCGTTTCGTCCGCCGCCCGACTTCGGCTGCCGCGAGACCGCGAGCCGCAAGTGCTTTCTGGGCGGGCGCTATGCCGCAGACGTGCGCTTCAGAGATTTTGAAGGCTCGGGCGGTGACGCGCAGATCGTGCCCGGCGGGACCGACAACACCAGCCTCTTCTGGTTTTTTGCGGAAGACAATTGGGAGCTGATGGTCAAGGTGCTCGCGGGCTGCGGGTTCAACGACAAAACGTGGGTCTTCCTCTCGGCGACCACCAACGTCGAGTTTTCGTTGACCGTGACCGATCTCATGACCGGAGAAGTCCGAAACTACGAAAATCCCCTCGGCCAGGAGGCGATGACGGTGCTCGACACCGAAGCCTTCGGGTGCCGCGGCTGAGGGAGCGATCCGGATCTGGCTTGCCGGGTCGGCGCTCTCGCAAGATAGCTAGTCGATCCGGAAGCCGACGGTCAGAAGGCTGCACACCGAGAGGTTCCGGCCTTCGAAGACCGCCGGCTCGTAGGTCGTGGCGCGAATGGCCTCGAGCGCAGCTTCGGTAAGGCCGAGCGGAAGCGACCTCAGGGTCTCGGCATAGGCGACCAGGCCCCGCTCGTCGATCACCGCCATCACCTCGACGTCGCCCTCGAGTCCGGCCTCCCAGGCGTCGTCGGTGTAGTCGGCGGCGGCGACGCTCTTCTCGCGCGGCGGGAAGATCTCCTCCGTCAGCGGGAAGGGCCCAGGCCAGCGCATCTGCAGGAGGCGCGGGTGGAGCGCCTCGGCCGCCACCGACGCCGCGCAGACCGCGGCGCGCTGCTCGAGGGTCGGCAGGGGCGGCAGCGCCTCGAGGTGCGCTATGACCTCTTGGGCGCTTTCGAGGCGCTCGATCAGGGCCCACGCCCGGGGAGGCTCCGCTCGGCCGCTGCGGGCGAGAGAGCCCGCGGAGAATCGGCCCCTGAAGACTTCGACCAGGGTCGCGATCTCGGGGTCGTCCTGGGCGGTGATCTCGAGGTTTCTGAGGGCCGGCTCGGCGGACGGCGCGGGCTCGAGGGCTTCCTCGAAGAGAGCGCGGGCCCGCTCACGCTCTCCCAGCCGCCAGGTGACCTCGGCGAGATTGAGCCGCGCCAGGGATCCGGAATCGAGCGCCTGATCGCCTGCGTCCTCCTCAGCTCCCGTCAAGACCTCTCCGGCCCTGCGAAAAGCCTCGAGGGCCTCGCCATAGCCCTCGGGACCGGCCGAGGCGAGGAGAACGCCCAGCTCGTTGAGCGCCCAGGCGGCCTGGCCGGGCAGCGCCGCGGCTGACTCGAGAAAGAACCGGCAGGCGGCCGCGCCTCTTAGAGGCTCGCGCGTCTTCTCCGAGAGGGTGATGATGCGCTGCAGGGAGTCGAAGGGATCGCCGAGACCGAGGGCCAGAAGCTCCTCGTAGGCGAAGAGGGCGCGCTCTCTATCGCGGCCCCGGCGCGCGGCGATGCCCAGGCCCTGGAGGCACTCGGTGCAGCCGCCGCCGGCCGCGACGTTCGCCCGTTCAAAGGCGTCCGCGGCGCGCCCGTAGTTTTTTCGGGAAAGCTGCTTGCGAGCGCCTTCTAGGGCCTTCTTGAACTCGGAGACGCCGCCCTCGGAGGCGTAGGCTGGAGCCTCCGCGGGGAGCCAGAGGAGAGCGGCGGCGAGGGCTAGGGGGCGAAGTTTATTCAAGGTCAGAGTCTCGAGAGTGGTGTGACGTATCCTCCTTCTAGAGTAACGAACCGGCGCCTCACGCGTCTCTCAAAAGGACGAGTGGAGGATGGATGACGCGGGCCGCGGGGAAGTCATCCAAAAACCGGCCGGCGTCCCGGTTCTGGCAACTGAACCCTCATCGCGTCGGCGTAGGACCGAGATTCTGGCGAGACCCCCGAAGCAGGTATAGAGTCCTTGGCCATGTTTGAATTTCGAGGAGAGACGGGGCCCGGGAAGGCGGCCCCGCGGCGAGGCGCATGAGGAGCTCCGAACGGCTGGATCCGAAGCGGGCGCAGCTGACGGATCTGCTGCGCGACTGGGCGAGCGGAGATGACGGCGCCCTCTCGGAGCTGACCCCCCGGGTGTATGACCGCATGCGCCGGCTCGCGGCCGCGTTTCTGCGCCAGGAGCGCGCCGACCACACGCTGCAAACCGAGGCGCTGGTGCACGAGGCGTTCCTGCGCCTGATCGAGCAGCCGACGGTGCGCTACGAAAATCGCGAGCAGTTCTTCGCCAACGTCGGGCGCATGATGCGGCGTATTCTGGTCGACCACGCCCGGGCCAAGTCGGTCCAGAAGCGCGGCCGCGGCGTCCAGCACGTGCCGGAGGAAGCGCTGGACTTCGAGGTCGTCGAGAGGCCCCTCGATCTGGTCGCCCTGGACGACGCCCTCGAGGCGCTCGAGGCGGAGTCTCCGGATCTCGCCAAGGTCGTGGAGCTCAAATTCTTCGTCGGGCTGACGATCGGTGAAATCGCCGAGATCACGGGGCTCGGCACCGCCACCGTGCAGAGGCGCTGGACGCTCGCCCGGGCCGAGCTCTACGAGCGCATGAGCCACGGTGCGCCGGCCGGAGGGCGGTCCTGAGCGCGTCGTGGCGGCGGGTCGAGGAGATCTACGCAGCGCTCGAGGAGGTGGAGCCCGCGGATCGCCCGGGGCGGCTCGAGGAGCTGTGCGCGGGTGAGCCGGAGCTGCGCCGCAAGGTGGAGGGGCTGCTGGAGGCCGACGCCCGGGCCTCGGGCTTCCTGGAGGGCCTGGCGGCGATCCCCGAGAAGTCGTCGCCGTGGGAGGCCCTTAAGGAGGGGGAGCGCCTGGGGCCTTACCGCCTTCTGCGCCAGATCGGCGAAGGCGGCATGGGCACCGTTTTTCTGGCCGAGCGCGCCGACGGCAGCTTCGATCTTCAGGTGGCGGTCAAGGTGCTGCGCCACGGCACCGAAGGGCGTTCCTCCATCGAGCGATTCGAGCGCGAGCGCCAGATCCTCGCCCAGCTGAATCATCCCAATATCGCCCGTCTGCTGGACGGCGGCACCACCGAGTCGGGCCTGCCGTACGTGGTGATGGAGTACGTCGACGGCGAGCCCATCGATCGCGCCTGCGAGCGGCGAGCGCTCTCGGCGGCGGCGCGGGTCGATTTGATGATCGAGGTCTGCGACGCGGTCACGGCAGCCCACCGTAGCCTGGTGGTGCACCGCGACCTCAAGCCGGCAAATATTCTGATCGCCGAGGACGGCAAGCCGCGGCTGCTCGACTTCGGAATCGCCAAATTGCTGGATCCCGGCGGCGCGCTCGCGGCGGCGTCCTCGGACGCCACGGCCAGCCACGCCCGCAGGCTGACGCCGACCTACGCCAGCCCCGAGCAGCTGCGCGGCGACCCGATCACCGTGGCCACCGACGTCTATCTGCTCGGGGTGGTGCTCTACGAGATTTTGACCGGCCGCCCGCCCTTCCGTTTTCCGCGACTCTCGCTGATCGAGATCGAGCGCACGGTGACG
Organism: Acidobacteriota bacterium; assembly: GCA_039027015.1. Classification (GTDB taxonomy): domain Bacteria; phylum Acidobacteriota; class Thermoanaerobaculia; order Multivoradales; family J023; genus JAUIJL01. The sequence continues at coordinate 7,198 of JBCCLG010000105.1, forward strand.
CGGGAGACGCCGGATCGGCCCAGCGAGGTCGCGCCCGGGCTGTCCGCCGACCTCGACGCCATCGCGCTCATGGCTCTGCGCGGCGATCCGCGCGACCGCTACGGCTCGGCGGAGGCCCTGGCCGACGACCTGCGGCGCTACCGGCAGGATCTGCCGGTGCGGGCGCGCCGAGGCTCCTGGCGCTACGCCGCCGGCAAGACCGTGCGTCGCCACTGGCCCGCCCTCGCCGTCGCCCTGCTTTTCGCCGTTCTGCTCGGCGCGTTCAGCGTCTCCACGGCGCTCCAGGCGCAGCGCCTCGAGCGCAGCGTCTCCCGCTTAACGGAGGTGCACGGCGTGCTGGTGGAGCTCTTCGCCGAGGCCGAGCCGCAGCGCGCCAAAGGCGACGAGATCTCGCTGACGGATCTTCTGAGGCGAGGCGAGAAGAAGCTCGAGCTGGGCCTCTATGAGGATCCCGGCACCCGCGGCCTGCTGCATTCGGCCTTCGGGCGCCTGGCGCTGCACACCGGCCAGCTGGAGAACGCCCGGGAGCACCTCGAGGCGGCGATCCAGCGCGAGGAGGGCGAGGATTTCGCGCTCGAGACCGGGCGGGTGCGGGCGCTCTCGGACCTCGCGCTCACCCTCTCCTTCCTCGAAAGCGAGGAGGCGGAAGCGGTGGCCCTCGAGGCCCTCGCCGAGAGCCGGTCCTGGGCCTCCTCGCGCCCGGAGCTGCGCCTCGAGGTGCTCAACGTCGTCGCCTCCCTCTACTGCTGGCAGCGGCGCTGGCAGGACGCCCTGCCGATGGTGGAGGAGGCCCGTGGGCTCGTCGAGACGCTCGGCGAGAGGCCGAGCCGCCAGACGGCGGAGGCCCTCGCCCTGAGCGCGCTGCTCGCCAAGAATCTGGAGGGCGATCTCTCGAGGGCCCGCGCCGCCTACGAGAGGGCCCTGGCGATTTTTCGGCGTCTCGAGGGCGAAATCCACCCGGAGATCGCCAATATCCTCAATCAGCTCGGCAACCTCGACGAGTCCGAGGGCCTGATCGAGAAGGCTCTCGAGCGCCACGAGCGCGCCCTCGAAGTGCGCGGCGCGCTCTATCCGGAAGGTCACTGGGAGGTCGCCCAAAGCCAGTCCCAGGTGGCGATCCTGCGCTGGAGCCTCGGCGATCTCGAGGCGGCCGAGAGCGCGATGCTAGCCGCGTGGGATTTCTACTCCGGGGCGCCCGGGGTGGGGCCGAGCCATAACCGGACGATCTTTTTCTGGATCCAGCTGGCCGAGATCCGGCTGGCTCAGGGGCGCGATGGCGAAGCGGAGGCGATGCTCGGCGAGCTCTCGGAGGAGTGGTGGGCTTCGCGAAAGCCCACCAGCCAGCTGCTCTCCCTAGCCCGCCGAGCCCGCGGCTGCCTGGCCGCCTCCCGCGGCAGGACCGCCGCCGCCGAGCGGGACCTCGAGGCCAGCCTGCCGGTTCTCGAGGAGCGACATGGCGGCGCCTCGTGGGAGGTCAGAGTCGCCCGCAGCTGCCTCGAGAGCGCCCGCGGTCGCGGCAGGGCCTGAGCTCGGCTTCGCGCAAACACTCTGGACGCTCGGCGCGGGTTGACCCCTTCGCCTGCCCCTGATCAAAAACGCCATCGCTTGCCGCGTTGCGTTTCAAGGCTCTCGATGAGGGCGGCCCGCTTTTCTTCCGGCGGAACGCCTCGAGAGCCAACTGAAACCGGCCGCGGAAGCTGCGGCCCAGAAGGAGTGCCCATGAGAGTAGTTTTTATGAGAGAAGTCACCCCGAAGAGAGTCTCGGCGATTTTCGGCGTCGCGATCCTTCCGTTCGCCATCCTGGCGCTGGCCCTCACCACGGGGGCCAGCGAGAAGGGGCTCCACTTCCAGGACTCCGAGGCCTATCAGTGGTACCAGACCGACGGCTATGACCCCTGCAATCCTCAGGAGACGGGCAGGATCTGCGCCGAGTGGCGGACGCTCACCCAGCCGACGGGCGTTCGCTGCTGCATCTCGCCGATCAATCTGGGTACCGAAAACGTCACGGCGTGCCTCGCCATGATCGACGGAGCTCCGGGGCTGGTTCCGGGCCGCAGCCCGATCGACGATCCGATCGACTGACGGCGCGCTCCGGCCGGGGCGGCGTGCGGCGGCTCTAGTTAGTCGCTGCACACCGCCTCGAGGCCCACGGAGTAGGCGCCCAGAGCGTCGAGGGTGGCGCTGACGTGGCCGAGTCGGCTGCGTCCGCCCACCTCACCGCTGAACGTGAACTCCACGGCGCCGAAGTCGACGGTGCCGAGGAACGGGCCCAGTAGATTCTCGATGTCGACCTCGAAGGCGGCCTCGCGGGTGGGCAGCTGGGCGCTGAGCACCGGCTCACCCCCGGCCTCGCTGTAGACGGCGTAGTTGACGATCTGCTCCGCGGGATCGACCGGACCGTCGGCCTCGAACCAAATGCGGAAGGTCGTTCCCCCCGAGAAGCCGCCGCCGAGCAGGAAGCGCACGGTCTGCGCGGCGCACAGATCCTGACGCGGGTCGTCGGTGCCGAGGCGCAGCAGCCGCTGGCCGGAGGCGAAGTTCTCGTTGGGGGTGATCACGAAGGCGTCGCCCTCGAGATCGCTGTTTTCCTCAAGACCCCTAAAGAGGATGTAGCCCCGGGCGACGCCGTCCGAGTCCGTCTCGAGACTGGAGGCGGAGCGCACGTCGAAGGTTTTGATGCCCCGGGGCGGCAGGTCGACCAGCTCGCAGCGCTGGAAGCTTTGGGGGGTGTCGGGGGCGAAATACTGCACCGCCACCTGGGCGCTCGACTCGGTCTCGTTGCGCACCGACCACAGGGTCGTCAGGCCGTTCGGATCGGTGGTGTCGACCTCGTAATAGGGCAGGAGCAGATCGCCCTGGCGAATCGGCTGATCGCAGGGCCCGGTGCCGACCGGCCGGCCGACCGCTGAAATGGTGGGCTCCAGCACGATATTCGAGAGGATGTTGTAGCCCTCGGCGTTGGGGTGGAAGGGGTCGAAATAGAAGCGGTTGTACAGGTCGTTGATGCCGATCATGCCGTTGTAGCCGTCGGCGAAGTCGATGCTGTTGGCCTCCGCCTCCTCCCGCAGGATGAGCGCGAAAAAGCCGGTGCGAGCGTTGCTGCCGGCCTCGGGAGCCCTGGGAACCGGCGCGATCAGCACCGGCCGCAGTCCGGCGGCCAGGGCTTTGTCGGCCATGGTGCGCACGTTGAACAGCATCGACTGGGTGCTGATGCTGGGGCTCGAGAGATCGTTGGTGGCGTGCTTGATCAGCATCACGTCGGCGTCGGTGTTGCGCGACAGCTCGACGTCGATGCGGCTGACCGCCTGCGAGGTCAGCTCGCCGCACACGCCGCTGGTGCGCATGATGTTCGCGATGCCGCGGTCCTCGAGCCGGCCGCGCAGCCGGGGCGGGTAGCCCCCGGGGAGGCCCTCGCACAGCACGTTATCGTCGCCGAAGCCCTGGGTCAGGCTGTCGCCGAAGGCGACGATGACGGTTTGCGCCGCGGCCGGC
>JBCCLG010000106.1:0-10678 GCA_039027015.1 Acidobacteriota bacterium
CGTAGAGCCCCGGCCCCCAGGCGGCCTCGGAGGAAAGCTCGAGGGTTCCGTAGCGCGCGTCGCTCTCGCCCTCGTGGGCGACCTCGCCCTCGAAAACCGCTCGGTCCGGCTGGCCCGCGGGCCACACCCGCACGCTGGCAGCCGCCGGCACCGACTCCCCGGGGCGGCCTCGGGGGCGGCGCTGCATGACCCGGACCCGCGGCGTCTCGTGGGGCTCCACGGTGGCGTAAATCGGCCGCACCGTAAGCTGCGAGGGGCCCTCGAAGGCACGCTCGATCATCCCTCGGATGGTCTCAGAGCTTAGGGGAGCGTCGGTGGGCGCCATCACCCAGCGGGCGCCCGCCGCCGGTCCCCGAAGCTTGTCGATCTCGAGCAGGGGGCAGGCGCGCGGCAGCCCGCCCGCGTCGACCACGTGCACCAGCGGCCTCAGGATCGCGTCGCGGTAGGCCTCAGAGCCGTGATCGGCGGGGGAGTCTGGACGATTGCCGAGGCGCACGGTCAGCTCGAAGACCCGGTCGGGCTCGGCGAAGGCGTGGGTCCAGCCGGAGCCTTCGGCCACGCGGACCCTCGACGCGCCGTTCTCCTCGGAGCGCCGCCAGACGTCGTAGGGGCCGATCTTGAGATCGTCGGCGAAGGTGGGCTGCCGAACTCCCGAAACGAAGCCGCTCTCGGTTTGGCGCACGGGCTGATGGAAGGGGGCTCCTCCGAGCGCCACCAGGCCTCCGCCGCCCTTGAGGAAGAAGCGGATCTCCGTCCAGGCCTCGAGCGGAAAGGAGCTGCCGTAGGGCAGGATCAAGATGTCGTAGGTGCGCAGCCTGAGCTCCCTGCGGAGGGCGTCCACGGAGCCGAGGCGATCCACCGGCAGGCCCTCGATCGCCGTCTCGAGGACGGACCCGGGAATCGGCTCGGCGTCGGCGGTCGGGAAGCCGTCGGCCCAGAAGAGCGCCGCTCGAGGGGGCCTCTCCAGGTCACGCCGATCTAGCTCCAGGCTGTTGGCGCCCGCGATGGGCGTGGCGGTGAAGGTCGGGTTGGGGTCGGCGAAGGCGCCGGGCGCGCCCGCTGCGAGCAGGGAGAGGAGGGCGATGAAGGCTGCAAAATAGGGCATAGGTCACGACTCAGGGTGGCAGGTCTGGGTGGTGGGATCTAGGTGGCAGGCTTTTACAAGCTTAATCGATTTAGTATGGCGAAAATATCATCCCTCGCCCAGCGAGGTCCGCCGCGCCGCGTCGCGCCCAGCCGCCGACGCTAGCCGCAGCACTTTTTATATTTGCGACCGCTGCCGCACGGGCAGGGCTCGTTGCGCCCGATTTTCGGGCCTCCCCGGACCACCGGGACCCGGGGGCGGCAGCACTGGCACCTTGGGTTTGCAGACGCCGCCTCTTTTCTGCAGTCGAGTCTCGGAGGCTTTGGAACTACCATGGCGCTTCTCCCGTGGGGCAGCGAGGGGGCCGGGCGCATCGCGTGCCGACGCGCCCGGTCTCGTTGCTCACAGCTTACGTCATACCGGCGGCTTCGGTGGAGGCGAAACCGATGGGGGCCGCGGCCGCTAGAAGCGCACCGTGATCTCGGTATCTCCGCCGTCGAAGGTGGCGCTGCGGACGGTCTTGCCGCGCTCCACGTTGACCAGGTTCACCTGCCGCGGCCACACGTCGCGCAGGGCGTCGTGGGAGAGGGTCAGGGCGGTGAGCCCCGGAGGGCTGGGAGCCTCCGCGTAGACCCACAGGTAGGAACCCTCCAGCTCGTGGCCGACGGCCTCAAGAGCGATGGCCTCGCCGTCCTGATCCGCCATGGAGAATCGGTCGTGCACGTACTTCTCGAAGCGGTCTCGGTCCTCCGCGCTGCCGAGAAGATCGGCGTCTGCCCCGAAAAGCTTGCGGATGGCGTGCTCGGCGTCATGCACAAGAAAGCGGTGCATTACCTCGACATTGCCGGTTCTGGGATTGAACCAAACCCTGGTGACGGCCTCTTTCTGCTGGTGGGCGAGGAGCGGAGCCGCGGCGAGGAGCGACGCCGCGGCGGCGAGGAGGGATACGGTCATGAGCACGGCCCGCGGGCGTGGGGCTCCGCTCCGTGCCCTTTGCGCCGCGGGCCCCGCGTTCACCGCTTCTCCTCTTTCTTCATCTCCTCGCTCTTCTCCTCGGTTTTCAGCTCCGTCTTGATGTCCTGCATGATATCCCGCCGATCGAATCCCTTGCCCTCGGGGCTCTTGAACGCCTCGATCCTGGAGGGAACGATGCGCCGCGGGTAGTGGTTATTCTCGACGTCCGTGTCGGCGGTCTCCCAATTCGGGTCGATCACCACCTGGGTCAGCTCGCGGTCGGTGATGATCAGCTTCTTGACCGCCCGAGCGTTGCGGCGCCAGATCTCCGCGGGCAGGTCCAGGCGCTCGACGGAGCCGTCGCCGTAGGTCAGCTCCAGCAGGATGGGCATCACCAGACCGCCGTGGTTGGTGAACTCCAGCACGTAGTAATTGCGGTCTTCCTTGACGGCGCGCTCCAGCGCCTCGCGCTCCCAATCCTCGAGATCGGCGAGGAACTTCCGATATTTGTTGCGCTCCTTGTTGGTCACGGTGAAGCGGTCGTTCTCGTCGTAGAAGTCGCGGATTTGGGGATTTTTCTCCACCCAGGTGGAGCCCTCCGCGCGGTTGCGCTCGAGGATCACCGAGGCGGGCTTCTCGGCTTCTTCCTGGCGCAGCCGGGCGTAATCGACGTCGGGATCCATGGTGTCGAGGCGCAGCTTCCAGACGCGGTCGATGCTGATGTCGACGTGGTCGGTGGTGTAGAACCAGCCGCGCCAGAACCAGTCGAGGTCCACCCCCGAGGCTTCTTCCATGGTGCGAAAGAAGTCCGCCGGAGCGGGGCGCTTGAACATCCAGCGCCTTGAATACTCGCGGAAGGCGAAGTCGAAGAGCTCGCGACCGAGAATCGTTTCGCGCAGGATCATCAGCGCCGCCGCGGGCTTGTGGTAGGCGTTGGGACCGAGCCGGAGCACCGAGTCCGACTGCGTCATGATCGGCACCTGCCTCTCGGACCTCATGTAGTCGACGATGTCGCGCGGCTGGTTATTCCAGGGAATCTCCGTATCCCACTCCCAGCCCGCGAGGGCGTCTAAGAAGCTGTTGAGCCCCTCGTCCATCCACGTCCACTGGCGCTCGTCGGAGTTGACGATCATGGGGAAGTAGATGTGCCCGATCTCGTGGATGATCACGCCCACCAGATAGCGCTTCTCGGCCAGGGTGTAGGTGCGCTCCCCGTCGTCCTGAAGATCGGTTCGCGGCCCGTTGAAGGTGATCATGGGGTATTCCATGCCGCCCACCGGGCCGTTGACCGACTGCGCCACCGGGTAGGGGTAGTCGAAGGAGAAGCGCGAGTAGACTTCCATGGTGTGGATCACCGAGGCCGTCGAGTATTTAGACCACAGCGGCTCGCCTTCCTTGGGATAGAAGGACATGGCCATCACCTCGGGCTGCACCTCGCCGCCCTGCTGATAGCCCTGGGCGTCCCAAATGAACTTCCGCGAGGAGGCCCAGGCGAAGTCGCGCACGTTGTCGGCCTGGAAGCGCCAGGTCTTCTCGCCCGAGGCGCCCTGGCGCTCGTTCTCGAGGGCCTCCTGCGCGGTCACGATGAAGACCGGCGCCTCGGCCGTGCGGGCCGACTCGAGGCGCTCGCGCTGAACGCGGGTGAGAACGTCCGCCGGGTTCAGCAGCTCGCCCGTGGAGGAGACGACGTGGTCTTCGGGAACGGTGATCGACACCGTGTAGTCGCCGAATTCCAGCGTGAACTCGCCGCGACCTAGAAATTCTTTATTCGTCCAGCCTTCGTAGTCGGTGTAGGCGTGAAGGCGCGGGAACCACTGGGCGAGGAGAAAGATGTCGTTGCCGCCCTCGCGCTCGTCGTCGGGAAAATGCTCGTAGCCCGAGCGGGCCGAAATGGCGTTTTCCTCGGCGATGTTGAACGCGAAATCCATCTCGAACTCCGCGGTCTCGCCAGGTGCCAGGGGGCTTCGCAGGTCGATCCGCAGATTGGTGCCCACCAGCGTGTGGGCCAGATCGCCGCCGGCGTCGCGAATCGAAGGCAGCTCGTAGCCGAGCTCGGTGTCGGCCATGAATTGGTGCCTGCGCAGGGCGCCGAGGCTGAGTCGCGGCGGCTTCTCGCCCATCGAGTCCTCGACTCTGGGACCTCGCCGGCTCGCGTCGCCGAAGGCCGCGCTGCGTTCGGCGAGAGAGTCGCTGCGGTGGCGATTCTGATCCAGCTGGAGCCACAAAAAGCGCAGCGTATCCGGACTGTGGTTGGTGTAGCGGATGCGCTGGCTCGCCTCGAGACGCCGACGGTCCTCGATCAGCCGCACGTCGATCTCGTAATCGACCTCCTGCTGCCAATATTGATGCCCGGGCTCTCCGCCCGCGGTGCGATAGCCGTTGGCGGTGGGCAGGTCTTCGTCCAGCTGGCGAAATTTGTCCTGGAAATCTCCCTTGGTCTGTTCGACCACCGAGGAGGAGGCGGGAGAGACGGAGAAGAGGACGAGCAGTGCTGCCGCGGCGCGCAGCCATCGAGTTCGACGGATCACAGGGGGGCCTCGCTTTCGCTTTGGTGGGCTCCGAACCTACCCCAAGAGGAGCCGGGAGAGAACCGCTTCCGGCCCGGGCGCAGCCGGGAAGGTGTGGAGTCGGCGCCTTCGGTGATCGCCGGCGCTGCTCGAAATCCACAGCGACCAAAGCCCCGCCGGGGCGGGGCTTTGGCTGGATCTTAAGATCCTCAGCGCTCTCGCGCTGTGGGCTGTCTGGCGAGCGAGCTCGCTAGTTGCAGATCGTTACGTCGTCGATGCCGCACTCGATGATGTCGCCCGGGCCGGCGCCGTCCGAGCACTGGACCCGCAGCTCGATGCTGCCCGCAGGAACCGTCGCGGAGGCGGCGGTCCAGCTCGCGGTCGAGCGCGAGTCGCCGTTTGAGACCACGGTCTGCCAGGAGCCGCCGTTGACGCGGTACTGGACGTTGAAGAAGTCGCCCGAAGCGTCGTCGCCGGTGTCGCGCTGGCCGTGGAAGTAGTTGAACGACAGGGTGGAGCTCGACGAGACCGAGATCGCGTCCTTGCTCAGGGTGCAGTTACCGCCGTCGACGTCCGCGTTGCCGGCGCTGGTGTTGCTGGCGGTGAAGATCGAGCTGGAGCCCGAGGCGGAGCCGTTCGGCTGGGTCACCACCGTCGCGGTCTGCTGGGTGGGGTTGCCGAGGATGTAGGTTCCGGTGGTGCAGGAGCCGCCGGTCGACCAGCCCGCGGTGTCGCCGCTCTCGAAGTCGTTGTCGTAAGCGCAGCTGCCGCCGCCGCCGCCGCCGCCGCTCTCGTAGACCCGCACGTTGGTGAACACGGAGTTGGCGCCGGAGCCCGAGTCCTGGTCGTTGACCAGGATCAGGTTCATCGAGCTACCCGTGAAGAACTGGCCCACGGGAATGTCGTAGGTCGTGATGCCGGAGGTGTAGTTGTCGAAGTTCGTGATGCCGTAGTTCTGGGTGCCGTGCACCTTGAAGATCCGGTTGGAGGAAAGGACGTTGTCCTCATCGAAGCCGATGCCGTGGATCTCGCCCTGGGAAGAGGAGGAGAACTGGAACTCGACGCGGGTGTTGGCCGTGATGTTGAACGTCTGGTTGGTGCGGCGCCAGGTGTTGTTGCTGAGCGTGATGGTGTCTCCGCCGTTCGAAACCGAGAAGCTCGAGGAGGCGTCCTGGTTGGCGAACGAGGAGGTGGCGGTCGAGTCCCAATCGATGCAGTTGGTGCCGTTGCAGGTGCCGCCACCGCCACCGCCGCCGCCGCCGCTGCCGCCGGCCGCCGCGATCGAGGCGGGACCGTCGACGCGAGGCTTGGTGACGCCGTTGCGCGAGTCGGTGATGTTGGTGCCGGCCTTGAGGGCGGTCACCGCGGCGTTGCGGCTGATTCCCGAATTGGTCTCGAAGATCAGCGCCGTGACGCCGGCGGCGTACGGGGTTGCGGACGACGTGCCGCCAAAGCACGGCTCCTGACCGCCGCCCGCGTTGGCCGTACGGGCGCAGTGCGCGGGGGCCAGAATGTCGAGGAAGGTGTCGCTGTTGGAGTAGCAGGTGATCTTGTCGGCGAAGGTCGTCGAGTCGCTGCACAGCCCGAAGTTCGGGCTGCCGATGTTGGCGTCATAGGTCGCGCCCACCGAGACGGCGTCCGGGTGGCAGGCGGGCGAGGCGATGCCGTTGCTGACCGCGCCGTTGCCCGAGGCGATCAGGGTCACCATGCCGGCGCTGCGGGCGGCCGCGAGGGCTCCGGACTCGGCGATCGACGAGCAGGGGCTCGTGAAGGTCGAGTTGGTGCCGAGGCTCATGGAGATGATCTTGATCGCCGGCGAGAAGTTGTTGCGGTTGGTAACCGCCCAGTCGATGGCGCCGGGAATGTCGCCGTCCAGCGCGGGCTGGCCGCAGATCGAGGCGCTTTGAATCTTCAGGAAGACCGCCTTGGCGTCCGGAGCCGAGCCGGTGATGCCGCCGCCGTTGCCCACCGCAACGCCGGTCACCGCGGTGCCGTGGCTTTGGGCGGTGCAGTCGATGCGCGGGTTGTTGTCGTTGTCCGCGAAGTCGCGGCCGCCGAGGATCTTGGAGTTCGGCCAGGCCGAAGAGCCTCCGAAAGCCGCGTGGTCGTGGTCGATGCCGTCGTCGATCACCGCGATCGTGACGCCCGCTCCGGTCGTGCCGCCAGCGTGGGCGTTGTCGACGTTGGTAATGGCGTGGGCCTCGGCGTCCATTTTGACGTAGAGCGGCAGCTCCTGGACGTAGGTCACGTCGCCGTGGGCGGCCAGGGCGCGAATCGAGTCGGCGTCGGCGTAGGCCGAGAAGCCGTAGGTGCTCTGATAGCGGTTCCACACCTCAAAGGTCGTGACTTCCGCCTTGCGAGCCAGCGAATCGAGGACGCCCTGCTGCAGGTCGGCGACGTCGGCCATCAGCATGTCGTGGCCCTGCTGCGTGGCGAAAGCCTGGGCCATCTGAGCCTGGCTCCTCACGGCGCGCTGCCGGAGGTCGACGACGATCCGGTACACGGGCGCCTCCGTGCTCTGCTCGAGAGCTTTTTGGCTCCCGGCTTCGAGCTGCGAGAGCAGCTCCGGCGCGATTTTGCTGTCGATCGAGGGGTCTGCCGAGGCCGCGGGGACCACCAGCAGGGCGAACATCAACACAAAGGGAATAAAACGCATTCGAGGGAAATCTCCATACCGAGTTAACAGGAAGGACAGGGCCTTCGCGCCGGGCGATCCGTGCGCTCTGGCACGCTCTCCTCGTAAGGGATAGCGTCTCCTGGATGCAGGAATGGAGCCAGGCCGATCGCGAGGCGAGAGCGACCCGAGTCAGAGGGCTTTGGGGGGATCGGCGGAGATCGATTCTCATTCATGAGACGGCGATCGTTTCAGACTTGAGAACCGCCGCGCGTCAGATTTGAGAATCAGCCCGTTCGCAGACCGCAGAAGCGGCGCCCAACAAAAAACCGGGCGCTACGGCGTCGCGCCCGGTCCTGGAAGCTGAGCCGCCGGCGCTCCTCTAGGAGGACGAGCAGCAGCCCTCGTAGGCGCACCGGCAGTAGAGGCACTCGCTCGGGTTGACGACGCCGCAGTGATCGCGCATTGCGTCGCGCAGTGCCTTTCTCGCCCGGTGCAGGCGCACGGTCGCGTTGTTGACCGAGATCCCCAGGGTCTCGGCAGCCTCCTGAAGGGTGGAGTCGCCTAAATCGACCAGGGCGAGAATCGAAGCGTAGGCCGGCTTCAATTTCTTGGCCTGGGCCACCCCGCAGTTGCAGGGGGCTTCCGCGTTAAAGGTGGACGCGTCAGGAGCCTCTTCGGCCTCCACGAAGCGCTCGTGGCCTGCCCTCTGGCGCCACAGGTCGACGATGGTGTTGCGGTGAATCCGGTAGAGCCAGGCGAGGGCTCTTTCCCGGTCCCGGAGCGTCGCGGATCGCTCGATGGCCCGCAGGGCCGCGGTTTGCAGGACGTCGTCGACGTCGTCCGAAGGAACCCGGGCAGCGACGAAGGCGCGAAGCCGGTCGGCGTGAAGACCCAGGATTGCCGCGACGGAGAACTCCGCCTCCGCCGCAGCGTCCCGAGCCTCGTGTGGATGACCGTTGCCCATGGCTCCCGGTTGAGTCACGCGGTCGGGCAGCCGCAGGACGGCCCGCAGCTGCAGCGCCCGCTGCAGGTGCAGGTCTCGCCGCAGCAGCACTGGCCTTCGGTAACCTCCACGCAGGCGCAGGAGCAGGAGTCGGAGCAGCGGACGCAGGGGCAGGTGCAGGTGTTCGGCATGGTGTCTCCTTGAGTGGTGTCCTCTTGAGTGAGGATTCTGCCCAGGCAGACGGAGGATGTTTCCGGATCCTTACAGTTTGGCGAAAAAAACTCGAGATCGCCTCCTCACTCCTCCTTTCGCGGGCTCGACCCTTCCGGAGCCAGGGTCCGGATCGCCTGCTCCACGGCGAGCTGGGCCCGAAAAAGCCGGCCGCTGTTGACCGCCACAAAAACCGCGCGATCGGCCTCGGGCCAAAGCTTGAGGTCGGCAAACCACAGGGTATTGGAGCCGTTATGAGTCAGGCCGTCGGAATCCACGCCCCATCCCATGGCGTATTTCTCGAGGCCGTCAGGGGCCGAGTGGAGAAGGCTCCACTGCTCGGCCGGCAGAAAGGAGTTGGCGTCCTCGCTCTCCCGCGCCCCCGCGGCGTGAGCCGCAGCGTAGCGGAGCATCTCGGCGGCGGTGGCGTGAACTCTCCCGGCGGGGCCGAAGAAAGGCGGGTTGTCGGCCTCCGGCGATCCAAGCGGCTCGGCTTTGACGCCCGGCAGCGGGAAGCGGGAGCCGTGGCCCTGCGGCTGATCGACCGTCTCCGCGGATCCGGGAGGGCCGAATCCCGCCTCGGCGAGGCCCAGGGGCTCGAACACGTGCTCGCGAATCGCGACCTCCCAGGACGCGCCGATCTGGGTCTCCATCATGTGAGCGGCGATTAGGTATCCCGCGTTCGTGTAGAGGAATTTCTCTCCCGGCCGGGCCGAAGGCTTCCGGGCCAGAAGGTCTCTCGCCACAAGAGCGCGGTCTGCCTTGGGGTCTCGAACGCCGTCGAGCCCCGAAAGCTCGATCATGGTCTTTCGGCTGGGGTTTGCCCGGACTCCGCCGCGATGGCTCAAGAGCTGGCGGTAGGTGACGGGCGCTAGCCGCGGGTGAATGGCGGCGCCCGTTTCGCCGAGAACCGAGCCGACGGTGTCGTCCCATCGGATGCGGCCCTGCGCCGCAAGCCGGGCCGCCAGCGTGGCGGTCATGGACTTGGTGATCGAGCCCACGTGCCACAGATCCCCGACCTCGGCCGGCACCCCGGACCCGGCCAGGCGCTCGCCGGCTACGGCCTCGTAGACCTCGCCGCCTGCGTAGATCGCCGCCACCGCCCCCGGAGCGCCGCTCTCCTTAAGCAGCGCGTCCGCGGCGGCCTGGGCTCGGTCTTTGGAGTCGCTCTCGGGCGCGGGCGAGGGAGATCCTGCGCCCGCGGCCTCCCGCTTGCTCGACCGGCGGTTCCACAAAAAGTAGAGGAGGAGGGCTAGCGGGGTGAGAAGATTTTCTGGGCCCATGGAGCCAACCTACGGCTCCCGGCGGCCCTTTATTCCGCCGCTTCCTGCTTCAAATGGGTCGCGAAGAAGGAGGTCGTCTCCCCCCAGGCCTGGTCCGCGACCTCGGCGCTGTAGTTGGTTCCCGAGGGGTTGGCAAAGGCGTGGTCGGCGTTCTCGTAAACGCGGATGATCGGCTCCTGGCCGAGGTCGGTGAGGGCTGTCTCAAAGGCTCGCACGCCGTCCACCGGAATGCCGCCGTCCTCGGCGCCGAAGAGCCCGAGCACCGGCACCTTCAGCGGAGCGAGCTCCTCGGGATCGGTGACCACGCGGCCGTAGTAGATGACCGCGGCGTCGAGGCTCTCGGGATGGAGAAGGGCCGTGCGCAGGGAGAGTCCGCCGCCGAAGCACCAGCCCACGGAGCCGATGCGCGGGGCGCCCTGGCCCTCGAGCCAGGTATAGGCGGCGCGCAGGTTCTCGTCGAGAGCGTCAGAGTTCTCGAAGGCCGCGGTCATGAGCCCTCGTGCGTCGTCCGGCGTCGTCGCCACCTGGCCGCCGTACATGTCGACGGCGAGCGCCACGTAGCCTTCACCGGCAAGGCGCCTGGCCATCGCCTCGATGTTCTCATTGAGGCCCCACCATTCCTGGATCACGATCAGGCCCGGCAAGCCTTCGCCGCCGGACTCGGGGCGGGCCACGAAGCCGGTGACCTCGGCGCCGCCGACCTCGCCGTAAACGACGCGCTCTGTGACCACCGGCACGGCGGGCTCCGGCACGGTCGCCGGGCTGGCTTCAGGGGCGTCGCCTGCGTGCTCCTTGGCCATCGCCTCGGCGTTTTCTTCAGGGGTCTGCTCGGTGGCGGTCTCGGGCTCGCTGGCGCAGCCGCTTAGGAGTAAAAGCGAAAATAGAACGGCGAGAAGGCTGGCAAAACTGGGGCTGGAAGGGGATTTGAACACCGGATTCTCCTGAGCAAGAAGGATTGAGGGTGAGTAAAACAACTCGGTAAAGCTGGTGGGGGAGTCCCGAGGTTAGCACCTGCCGCGCTAGGGCGCCTGGATAGCGCGCAGGCTCACGAGAGAGAAGCACAGCAGGCCTACCAAATAC
>JBCCLG010000107.1:0-10645 GCA_039027015.1 Acidobacteriota bacterium
CAGCAGAAGATCGCAGGAGCGCACCAGCTCGGGCACCGCATCCGGCGGCACTCGGTGGTGAAACTCATCGGGCACAAGATGCGCTCGCTCCTCTTCGCACAGCGGCCACTGCGAGAGGCGAACGTAGGTGCAGTCGAGCCCTCGGCGGCGCAGCTCGAGCACGGCGTCGGCGGCCACGGGGACGCCCTTGAGATAGATCTCCCACGGTCCGGTCGCCAGGATTCGGGCCGGCCTCCTGGGGCGCAGCCGAAAGGCCGGGCGCCAGGCTGGGCCGAGCAGCTGCGGCACGGCCAGGGCTGGCCTGCCAAAGCGCCGCTGGATCATCTCCGCGAGGTGGGGCGAAACCGTGAGGGCGGGTACGGGCCTGCTGTAGGCCTCGAGAATGGCCGGATGCTCGGCGCGGTTGTGGTCGAGATCGCCCTCAAAGCCCTGGCAGAAATGCACGACCCGCCCTTTGTCTGCCGCCAGGGCCCTGGGCAGGGTCGTCCAGAAGGTCGCGATCAGCAGATCGGCGCGCGGGATCTCGCCGGGCTCAAGGCCGACCGTGCGCAGCCAGCGGGCGCGCAGCGGATACCAGTCCGGAGGTTTCGAAGGGCAGGCGATCGTGACCGCGTGGCCGCGGTCCGCCAGCAGGTTCGCCTGGTGCAAAACCACCTTGACGCCCCCGAAAAGGGGCGCCGCCTCCAGCAGGTAGACGATCTCAAGTCGCCTTCGGCGTTTGGACCTCGATCCCATGGGAGGCGAGAAGGGGCGTGGGGCGGTGGCGGCCTGCTGCCGCCGCTCGCTGGGTCTTCCCCTCCTCGTCGCTCTCTTTCCTCGAACTCCCTCTGAAGGAGGAGCAGCCGCGACGCCCCCTCCCTCTAGGAGCAGCCTCCGGCGGAGACGATCTCCAGGCTGGTGGACGATTCGCCCGTGGCGCCGGCGAAGAGCTCGTGGAAGTCCTCAAAGGAGCCGCTTTGAGCCCGGGTCGCCGGCCAGCGGACTCCCGTCGACGTGAAGACCACGTCGAAGAAGTAGCTGTTGCCGCTGGTGGAGGTGGGCGTCACCGTGGCGCCGAAAGTCCCCGTATCGGCCGAGCCGTTGGTCACCCGATTGGGGTCGAAGGAGAAGTCGAAGCTGGGATCCGCGTTCGCCACGTCGACTCGCACGGACACCGTTTGACCGACCACGCACTTGAGCGGATCGAACGGCAGGCTGCCGCAGCAGACGCTGGACGGGTTGCCGCTGAGGTCGAAGGCGACGATGTTCGGCTGCACGCCGAGAGACTCGATGGTCACGCTGCCGGTGGCGGTCTGGGTGACCGACGAGCGGCAGTTAGAGGCCACGACGCGATAGGCGTAGGTGCCTTCAGAGGCCCAGGATTTCTGAGTCGTCGGGCCGGTGGTCATCTCGGTGGTGCAGTTGACCGTGCCCACTCCGGGGAGGGTGCAGGTCTCGCCGCCGTTCGGATCCTCAAACTCCCACGACCACGTGCCGGTGTCGGTGGCGGCGGCGGTGAGGGTCGCCTCATCGCCGGAAACCATCACCGTGACCGGCGCACCGGCGTTAACCCAGGCGGGGTCGCCGATCGGGCTGATGTCGATGACCACGTTCTCGAGGGCGAGGGGGTTCTCCGGGCCGGCCGCCGGATCCCAGACCCTGAAGGAGGCGGTCACCGTGCCGGTGCCGACTCTGGAGCTCAGGGTTTCCGTGAAGGAGGGAAGGCCGCAGTTGTCGGTATTGCTGCTCCATTCCGAGCAGTCCCCGACCTCGAAGGTGGCCGCGAAAATATCCTCGAACTCGTCCGCGGTGAACGAGCACCTTTGGGCTCCAACGGTGCTGAGGTCGAAGGCCCCGACGACGCTACCGTCGCAGCCTGCGACCGGCGCCCCGGCGATTTCCCAGCGCCAGTTGGCGGGCCCGCGCCCGACCAGCTCGGCGCTGAGGGCGGAGGTCTGACACTCCTGGATGGCCGTATCGCCGGACGCGGCGGCTTCGACCGTCGGATCCAGCAGGGTCAGCTCGGCGGTGTTTTGCACGCCGTCGACCACGCTGCCGCAATCGAGATTCCAGGCCGTCACTCCAACCATGGTGTCGTCGCAGCGCTCCGGCCCGTTGCAGGTGAAGGTGAAGGCCTGGTTGGCCACGAAGCTCGGGTCACAGCCGGTCACCTGGTTGGCCGGCGTTGGCGCGAAGCTGATGTTGTTGCCGGTCTCCGGCTCCACGAGCCAGCACCACTCGCCCGCGCCCGGGGTGCAGCCGCCGCCTGGGACGGTGCCGAAGCCCACGGGGTCGCCGAGCCAGAAGGGACCGTTGCCGGTGGAGGTGAGGATCGACGATTGGGGGTCGTCCTGCACCAGCTCGTGGATGTCCAGAACGCCGATCGCGGCGCGGTAGAAGTATTTACCGATGAAGATGCCGTGGCGCGGCAGGAGATTGTCGATGCCGTAGGCGTTGTTGGTGTAGTAATCGCCCCAGTAGTCGATGACCTGCGAGCTGCACGGATCGACATAGTCAGCGCCGGCGTCGGTGATCTCAAAAACGTTGCTGCCGCCGGTCCCGAGAGAGGTGATGTCGTAGAGCGCCTCGGTGCGGCTGCCGTTCAGTGGCGTGGTCTCCAGGCCGTAGTAAAGAAAGGTGCGGTTGCCGCTCTTGGAGACGGTCAAGAACTGAAAGTTGCCGGAGATCGCGCGGTTCGCGGCGGACCAGAGGGGGCTACCCACCGAGGTGCAGCCGTCGGCGTCCAGGCAAGAGGTCGCTTCATAGACGCGACTGAACGTGTTGGTGGCTCCCAGATAGTCGATGACTCCCAGGAAGTAGCGCGAGTTCATCTCGAAGAGCTGGACGCCGCGGGTGTTGTTGTTCAGGCCGTCGAACTTGAGGTTGGCGCTTCCGGGATTGTCGGGATCGGTGAGCAGCCAGATCTGGGTACGCAGACGGTCCGTGGGAAAGCTGCTGCCGTCGCTGGCCACCAGGTAGGTCTCGCTGCCGATCTGCACGGTGTCGACGTAGGCGCCGTCGACCATGGTGCCGACGGTGCCCTCGTACTGAGGGCAGACGTCGGGCGCGACCTCGTCGTCAAAGCACGGAGAGCCGTTGGCCGCGGTCACGTCGAAAACGTGCAGGCCGCCGTTGGAGGCGTCGCTGCTCGGGGCCAGCGCGTAGGTGCGGCCGTTGCTGTGGTTGATCAGCTCGACGTCTCGGTACCAGTTCCTGGCGCTCTGGAAGATCTGCTCAAGATCGCCGTTGATGAGGTTGAAGCGCCAGATCGAGATGCCGTGACCGGAGCGGCCGGCGAGAGCGATGAAAGCGTTGCTGCCGGTGGGCGCGGCGATCACGTCGATCGCATCGATATAGGTATCGCCTTCGCCAAAGCCGGGGAATTCGCGGATTTGCCTCTGCCAGCCATCGCGGAAGAGCAGGCGCTGCGGATTTGCCGGGCTCGTCCGCAGATCCCAGATCTGCAGGCCTGCGTTGTAGGCCACGAAGAGCCAGTCGTCGTTGCCGTCAAGAACCGCCACGTCCTGAAAGAGCTCGTGGCCGCTCTGGCTACCCGGGATCGTTAGCGTCAGGTAGTCGGTGCTGTCCCGCTGCAGGGGAATCTGAGAGGCCGGTTTGAAGATCACTTCGCCGAAGCTGTCGAGTGGCCAGATGGACTGACCCGGGATTTCGCTGCGGAACTGCGGCACGGTCCTGGCAGGAGTTCCTGGTTCGCCGCACTCGGTCGCCGAGGCGGGCACGGCAAAGAGAGCCAAGGCGACGCACAGGCCTGTGGAAAGACGGATCTTCAGCATGGCTTCAAGTCTCCTAGTGGGGGAGGAATACTGGGTGGCCGGACCGTAGCCACAAAACGACGGCGCCTGAGACACGCGGCGGGGGATGTTGGGTCAGCAGGTCGTCGCTTTGGAAAGCATCAAAGTGAAGAGGTTCATGTTGGCATAGCATCAGCCCTATTGCAACGGCTGAGGCGCGAAACCTTCGGCACTTCTTGACTTACGGATGCATCAGGGGAAATCGGCCGAGGCGAGGCTTTGGAAGGGAGCGGGAACGATGCTCTCGCGACAAACTGCCGACGGCCAGATCGGTGCCCGTCCTACAAGACCGCCCCAAAGGGAGAGCGGGCGGGGCCGGCGCGAGGGGCTTCGCCGGCTGGATCTGAGTCTTCGAGCAGATAAAAAAAACGGACCCGGCGAACCGGGTCCGTTTTATGAGGAGGCCGAAGCCTCCTCGGACGCATCATGCTGGGATCAGTTGCCGGAACCCTGCGGGATGTTGAAGACGTCCACGAGGGACAGATCGACATCCTGGCACGCGTCGGAGAGCGGGATGGCGGCGAAGCCAACCTGGAAACGACCCAGGGCGCTCAGGTTCGTGGCGACATAGCTCTGGGCGATGTTGCCGTCGGTGCCGAAGTCGACATCATCGCTGATGGTGTCGTTCGGGATGTTCAGGTTCATGAACAGCCAACCGAAGTCGAACGGCGGATCGAGGTCGCCAGCGCCGACCGGAACGATCTGCGACTCGAGCGGGAAGCAGGCCGGATCGTTGCCCGGGATCGGCGGCGAGACAACGCCACCGGCGCCGAAGAAGCAAAGCTCCACAGCGTCCTCAGCCTCGTCGAAGGCCACGACCTCGGTCTCGTTCAGCGGGTGCCAGTCAGGACCGACGCCGGTAACGCCCGGGGCGCCGCAGGTGTAGGTCGCGTTCGGGTTCTGGTTGGCGGTGGAATCACGCCACACGAGCAGGTTGGTGCCACCGTCGAAGTCGCCACCGGAGAGGTAGCGGCTGGCCCAGGCGGTGCCGAGCGGCTCGCGGTTATCGAGACCCGACGGAGCGGTGTAGCGACCGTAGAAGGTGTAACCGGTCGGGGTCGAGGTGGAGTCGAAGGTGTCGAGAGCCTCGACGTGGACCAGGGTGTCGCCGAAGGCGAAGTTGTTCTGGTTGTCGACGATGAAGTAGTCGCCCCAGAGCTGGTTCACGTTGCTGGCCACCGGATCGGCGCCACCGAAGTAGCCCGGATCAGACGGGAACTCGATCGAGCAGCGAACCGCGTTATCGATCGTGATGTAACCGCGAGCGACGTTGTCGCCGTGGTCAGCGCCGGTGCAGGTGCTTCCACCGAGGATCGGCTGGCCGGTGTGGCCGTTGATCAGACGGTCGAGGTTCTGCGCCGGGATCACCGGGTTGTCAAACGGGAAGAAGTTCGCGCAGTTAGGCGGAGCGGCGAACGAGCAATCCCAGACGGGGTTGTTGCCGTGCGGGCTGATGGTGTCGAGCGGATCGGTCTGCTCGTCAGCGGTGACCGGCAGGAAGCCCTGGAAGACGGCCTGCAGGTTGACGGTCTGGACATCGAAACCGGTGAGGAAGATGTCGAAGTCGAGCGTCGCCTGCGACCAGTCGGTCCAGAACGTAACGTGAGCGATGGTCGGCGCGGCCGACGCGTTGTTCACGGAGAACAGGGTGGTGAGACCGGCGTCATCGCTGAGGACGGAGGTGTCACCGAGGCCGTCGAGATCGACCTGGAAGTGCGGGAGCAGGAGGGTCGCCGCCGGCACCGCGTCGATGGTGCAGAGGTCGGCAAAAGCCTGCCCGCCGAGCGCGAGAAGACCCGCGATCATCAAGACAAGAGCAACTCTCTTCATGTCCGTAATATCTCCTGGGACATTTTGGTGCGGTAGCCGTGGGCCAGGGGCCTAACTACCGCTCTAGAAGCTTTGGAACCCGCTCCTTCGAAGCGGGTGATGTGACCTGGAAGTTAAGGGGGGTCACGTCATGCAGTCATGCTGCACGGGGGTGGGCACTCACCTCCTGTTGAAAGATTCTCAAGGCCAGATTTTGTGGTCAAAAGTTTTGGTTGACTCGAATTTTCGGCGCGGATTCGTTTTTGGCACTGGAGGCGGCGGATTGTAGCCGAGCCAGCGGCATCACGCAACTTTTACACCGTCGCCTCTCCGTGAGGATCTCGCGGTGGAGACCTACTCGAGGACGGCCCGTCGAGAGTTCGGGGACTGACGGTAAACGGTTGACCCGTCAGGGGCTGGATGTGAATCCTGACCACAACTTAGGTCACTTGCCAGAACATGTCAAGCCGCGAATATGTCGCGCGGCGCGAGGGCGGTCGACGCCTCGGGCTCTAAGAGCCCCGGACGACGCGGGCCCTCGTCGATCGACGAGGGCCCTTCGCTGCGCGGTCACTCACTTTTCCTGGCTCGAGGGCTTGAGCCCGATCGCCGCTATTTCGCCCCGCTGGCGGCCTCGGGCTCCTCGGCGACGGCCTCTTGATCCGCGACCGTCCAAACCCTCAAGCTGCCCAGCCCAGGGCAGCCAGGCTTGTTGAGGTTCGTGAGGCCCGGGAAGCCGACCTGCTCGCCGGCGAAGGCCGCGATCACCTCATCGCGACCGTCGGCGTCGAGATCGCGGATGCGCACCTCAAAGGCCTTGCAGCCGACGCTCGAGAGGCGGTGAAGCTCGGGGGTGGCTTCGGCGACGAAGCCGCCGCTGCCGTCACCGAGGAAGGCAAAAATCTCGGCGTTGCCCGAGACCGCGACGAGGTCGGCGTGATCATCGCCGTTGATGTCGCCGCTGGCCAGGCCGAAAACGCCCCTCCGCCCTTCCTTAGCCATCAGCGTGACGCGCTCCCAGCCTTCGGCCTTTTGCAGGTATACGTCGACGCCGCTGCGCCAGGGGCCCGCCTCGCGGTTGCGGTAGCCGACCGCGATATCGGGCTTGCCGTCCTGGTTGAAATCGGCGGCCTCAACGGTGTCGATGAAGGCCCGCGGCCGCACCTGCTCGAGGGGACGGTACTCGATACGGCCTGCCTCTCCCTGCATCGCCAGGATGTTGTTCGAGCCCATGCGGCGGGTGGCGGTGACCAGGTCGGTGCGGCCGTCGCCGTTGAAGTCACCCATCGCGAAGTCGTCGGCGAAGTTGGCCTGGTTCGTCGGCACGTTTTCGAGGCCCAGGGGAGTCCATGAGCCGTCGCCGTCGTTGAGGTAGACGCCGAAGCCGCGGGAGGTGTTGATCAGCTCGCCGGTGATGACGTTACCTTTGCCGCGCCGTCCTTTGGGGCCCTCGCCGAGCGCGATGACGTCGAGTTTGCCGTCGCCGTTCCAGTCGATGGTGTCGATCGCTCGCGAGGAGAACGACGTCGCGTCGCCGCCCTTGCCCGGCACGTCATAGGCGATGCCTTCGGTCCACGGGGTGAAGCCGCCCTGGCCGTCTCCGACGACCAGGAACATGCCCCTGAGATGAATGCCGAAGGCGATATCCATATGGCCATCGCCGTTGAAGTCTCCGGCGGCCGCGTCGCCGTAGTCGTAGGGGCCCTCCGGATACTTGGCTTCACGCCACAGCCGCCACGAGCCGGCACCGTCACCGAGAAAGATATTGGGTCGAGCGCGGCCCTTGCGCACGGGTCCGAAGACGATGTCGAGGTGGCCGTCCGCGTTCATGTCGGCGAGATCAAAGCCGTTGCGCCACTGGCCGCGCTTGGGCAGGCCTTTGTCGAACGGCACGAAGCGAATCCGGTCGTCGGCGCCGGCCATCGGCTCATAGAGCTTGGCGGCGGCTTTCTTGCGCTCTTCTGTCAGGCCCTTGGGGGCCGCAGCCTTTTCGGACCGAGGACGGACCTTGCCGAAAGTCTCATAGGCCTTGACGAAGAAGAAGTCTTCATCCTCTTCGAGCACCTCGAAGGTCGCGCCGCCCGGGAAGCGAACGCGGTCTTCGGCGGTGTAGAGGTAGGCGCCGGGACGCTTCACCATCCGGACGACCTGGAATCTGCGGTCGGTCCCTTCCTCGATCTGCCACTCGATCTTTTCTTTTTCGTCGTCGCTCATCGGCGCCATCACGGGCGCCAATTCGGGCTCGCCCATGAAGTCGTCGCCGGCGTCGCCGCCTTCCTGGGCGACGAGGACGCCGACCGAGAGGAAGATCAGCGCGACGCAGCACAGCGACACGGCGCGCAGCCGAAAGGAGCGCGCGGGCGCCGGCGACAGCGGGTTCAGGGGGGTTCTATCGACGATCACTGGAGCTCTCCTTGACTGGCTGAGAAACAGAGGAACGGCCAGGGGTTGCGTTCGCTTTTGAGGATCCTAGTTCTTGACTTCGGAGGGACAAGGTCTCGGGCTGGCGATTTTCTCGACTTTTACGGGTCCGGGACTCATAGCTCGTCGGCGAAGCGCGGCTTGAGCTTGCGGAAAAAGAGAATCCCCAGGGGCAGGGCGAGGGCCGTCAGAATCGTCAGCGACCAAAAGCCGGTGGGAGAGGAAGAGGGAGCGCCGCCCAGGAACGCCGAACGGTAGAGGCCGACGAGCGCGGTCAGGGGATTGAGCTCGAGCCAGGGCCGCAGGCTGGGATCCGGAAGGCTGAGGGGATAGACGATCGGCGTCACGTAGAACCAGCCGGTGAGAATCAGACCGAGCAGCTGGCTGACGTCCCTAAAGAAAGTGTTGGCGGTGGCGGTCAGCAGACCGAGACCGGTGGTCAAGGCAATCTGCATAGGCAGGGCCAGGGCCAGCCACGGCAGCCCCTCGAGAGCCAGCTCGCCCAGGACCGCCAGCGCGACTACGAAGAGCGCTGAAGCGATGAGCTGATGAATCACCGCGCCCAGCACTGCGGTAAGAACCAGAATCTCGGCCGGGAAGTGGATCTTTTTGACCAGGTTCGCGTTGTCGGTGATCGCCGTGGTCGACCGCAGAACCCCTTCATGGACGGCGAGCCAGGGCAGGAGGCCGCAGAAAAGAAAGATCGCGAAGTTGTCGGTGCGCTCGCCGATCAGCGGAATTCGCATCACGGTGGCGAAGACAAAGTAGAACAGGAGCAGCTGCCAGGCTGGCTGCACCAGGGACCACACGAAGCCGAGGGCAGAGCCGGCGTATCGGCTATCGAAGTCTCGCCGCACGAACTCGCGGAGGAGGAAGAGGTATCGCCACATAGGGAACTCGCGGGTCAAGCTATGACAGCTTGACAGACATGGCAGTATCCCATAAGCTGGCCTCCTGCTCGGAAGATGCTGCCGCACCGCGGCTCGCCTGGGTCCCCGGGCGGCCAGGGTTTCCCAGCGAAGCCTCTTCCTGCTGACATGCCGAGATTTGCATCCACGATCGCACTCGTCGAAGCGGGCGACTCCATCGCCCACTCACCTCTTCTCCCCGAGTCGAGGGCGGCGCAGCGTATCACCCAGGATGTGGCGAGGCGGAAAAGACGTCGAGGCGCAGATCGAGAGGTTTAAGCCCGGCGGGAAACCGATCCGCAGAGCCCCATCCACACCGAGAGCCGGAGGCCGGCCGTGAGTTTCGTCCACAAGATTCGCCAAATTCAGTTGATCGGGCCGAAAATTCGCCGGATGCGCAAGGAGCGCAAGCTGACTCAAACCGAGCTTGCGGCGCGCATTGGAATCCAGCAGTCGGACCTTTCTCGCATGGAGAAAGGCGAATATCGAGTCAGTCTCGACACGCTGTTCAAAATTCTCGCCGAGTTCAACGTCAGCATCAGCGAGTTCTTCGACGACGTCAACCAAGAGGCGATGACTCCGCGCGACGTCCAGATCATGCGCGACCTCAAGCACCTTCCCTCGACGGCACGCCGCGAGGTCGAGGCCTTCATCGCCTTCAAGCGAAGCCAGTCCACCGGCTCCGCTCCCCCATCCGGCGGCGCAGACGATGAGGATGACGCCGCCGCGGAGCGGCTGCAGGCGGACCCCGCGGCCGTACAGGATCGCTAGCTCTCCTTATTTATAACTAGCGCGCTCTAGCTGCTGCCTGGGCAGCGCGGGCTGCCCGGACTACCAGTCAAGCCTTCGGGGCCTTGGCAGCGAGGCCGAGGCCTGGATACGGGAGCCCGTGGCCTTTTCAAAGGGTCCGGGCTCTTACTACATGGGGGGAGCGCTTTCAGAGGGAGGCGAAGGCCGTCTCGGCGGCGATCACGGGCCGACCTCGTCGCTACCGGAGATGCGGCTCGGCCCGGACAAAGCGAACCTCATGCCTTCGTCCTGACGCCCCATGCGAGCGAGGTATTCATCTCTCTTCTGCTCAAACAGAAGGCGCTGGTCGGAAGGTATCGGCTGCGCCGGCTTGTTCTCGAGCCTCATGGGGTCCAGATACCTGCCGTGCCGCTTGACTCGGTAGTCGAGATGCGGGCCGGTGGAGAGCCCGGTCGAGCCGACGAATCCGATGACGTCACCCTGGGCAACGCGCGCGCCCTTGCGAATCCCCTGGCTGTACTTCGAGAGGTGCAGGTAGAGCGTCTCGTAGCCGTTAGCGTGCCGGATCTTGACCATCTTGCCGGCCCCTCCTTGCCGAGAGGCCACGGTCACCGTGCCGCTGGCGGTACTCCGGATCGGCGTGCCGCGAGGGGCACCGAAATCGACCCCGTAGTGCGGACGATACCTCTTGAGTACCGGGTGGAAGCGCCTGTGGGAAAACCGCGAGGTGACCCGCATAAAAGGCAGAGGGGATCGCAGAAACATCTTCTGAAGCGGACGCCCCTGCGAGTCATAGTAGCCGGCTCCGTCCCCCGGATCGAAAAGAAAGGCCTCGTGGCGTACGCCTCGAGTCTCGTAGATCATGGCCTGAACCCTGCCGACGTCGTCGCGCTGCCCGTCGAGGTAGACCTCGTCAAAAAGAACCGAGAATCGGTCGCCGCGGCGGAGATCGCGGTTGAAATCGAG
>JBCCLG010000108.1:0-10606 GCA_039027015.1 Acidobacteriota bacterium
ACCCCGGGCGCCGCAGCGGAGGCCGGTGCAGCGGAAGCCCTCCGGCAAAGAGTCCGCCCACTACTCCGTGAGCCGACCGACCTAGGCAGTCCCTCTTCTAAATCCGGAGGAACGCCCCCCGGAGCGACCTAGAAGCCCGGGATTAGAAGGAGGAGGGTTCGTCGTCCAGCTCGAAAACGCTGCCGATCTGAAGCCGGTTGACGTAGATCAGGCGATCGACGTGCAGCGGAAGAAAGCGCCTCTCGGTGTTGAGGTAGTCGAGCAGACGCTCCTGACCCTTGGGCCGCAGGTAAGAAAGAAGACCGGTGATCACGTCGCCCGTCGCCAGCCGCATGCGCACCCGCAGTCGCCGCGAGTACTCGCTCTCCTTCTCCTCGATCTCCTGCTCAACCCGCTCCTCGGTCTCATCCTCAACCCGCACTAGAACAATCCGCCTGACGTTCAGCAGATGAGTCTTGATGCCGACGGTGAGCGGCATGAACGAGTCGGCGTTTTCGTTCAGGCGATCGATCAAGCGACCCGCGCTGCCGCCGTGGCTCAAGGACGGCACGTACATCAAGCCGTTGAGATCCTGACCGCCCTCGAGCTTGACGCGCACCTTGACCTGCCGCTGGGGGACTCGAAAATTCTCCGACGTCATGCCGCTGCCTCTCCTGACGGGCTCGCGGCCCGCCCCAGTGAGCGTGAATGAAGGGTCCGAACGCCGGTGACTCCACCGGGTGGAATCGTGATTTTAACCTGAAACCTGCACCATCCCCCTCAACCTTGGGCTCACCCCGGGCGAGGCCCGCACGCCGGCCGCTCGACAGCGGATACACTCTCGGCCTCCTCTCCGCTGAGATCATGCGCAGCATCTTTTGACTCCTCTGCCGCAGGAGCGCCCTCGATGATGTCCGAGAGTCCACCCGTGGATCCGACCGCCTCGAAATGGTCTGACGACGCTTTCTTAGATCGGCTGCGCGCCTCGACCGACGACGAGGCCAACGCGACCGTCGCCGAGCTCAAGATGCACGAAGGCGAGGTCGACCGGGTCAACCGAATCCTGGTGGGCCTGCGCACCGGCTCAGACGCCCTGCCGGACGACGCGCCGCCGGCGTTCCTCGATTTTTTGGCGCGCTTTAAAGAGCGCGCCGACGCCTGCAATACCGACCCCGAGCAGGTGCGGCGCGGCGCCGAGGTCTTCCACCGCTGGGCCTACCCCGCCGCGGTGGTGATGCTCGCCTCCAGCCTGCCGAGCGGCTATTCCGCGCCGCCGCTGGCCCGGGTTCTGACCGTTTCCGACGACCTGGCGGTCCACCCCTACCGGCGCCTGATGGCCGTGGTCCAGCTGCTGATCAACGTCTCGAGCCCCGAGGACGGCAAGACCACCGACGCCGAGATGTCGGCCATGAAGCTCAGGCTTCTGCACGCCGGCGTGCGCTCGCTGGTGCCCAAGAGTCGCCCGCGCTACCTCGAGCGCTTCGGCCTGCCGGTGAACCACGAGGACATGCTGGCCACCATCATGGGCTTCTCCCTGCTGGTGGTCGACGGCATCCGCACCCTCGGCTTCGAGTTTTCGGATCAGGACGCCGACGACTATTACGCCATGTGGCACCACTTCTCCCGGCTGATGAATATCGCGCCGTCGGACGATCCCTTAAGCGAGGAATTCATCCCGCGGGATCTCGAGCAGGCCGGCATCTTCTACCGCTCCTATCAGCGGCGCTGGTTTTGCCAGGATCCCGCGCAAAACGCCGACGGCGTGCACCTCTCAGAGCGCAACCGACAGATGATGGTCGAGCTGGTGCCGGCGCCCCTGCGCTTTCTGGGGCTCGGCCGCGCGCCCGACATCCTGATGTACGAGCTTCTGGGGGCCGACGGCATGGAGAGAGTCGGCCTGCAGCCGCTGGCCGGGCACCGCTTCGATCGCTGGCTGCTCCACCTGCTCCTGCGTGTGGGTCAGGACGTCGAGACCGTCGGCGAGGAGTTCTCGAGCCTCTTTTCGGCGTTCATCCTCCAAGGCATGGTGCGCCGCAGCATGGGCCGGGTCACCTTCTCCGTGCCCGACTCCATCGAGGCGCTCAAGAATCTGGCCGAACCCCAGCGCTTCGAGGAGAAAAGCTGATGGCCAATCAGGACGCCGCCTTCGTGCGCCGGGAGCACTTCATCTTCCTCACCATCGGCGCCATGCTGCTGCTCAACGTTCCGGCCATGCTCTTTTCCTGGGGCTGGAAATCGGCGGCCTTCAACACCGGCCTGGTGCTGAGCCTCTACGTCCTCTGGGCCCTGCGCCACCGCGATCAGGTCCTCCTCTCCTGGCTGACCTTCGGCGTGGCCGCGGGCTTTATCGAGCTGATCGCCGACTCCTGGCTGGTCCACGCCACGGGCAGCCTGGTCTACCCGGCGGATGAGCCCCATCTGGTGGACTCACCGGCCTATATGCCGTTCGCCTGGACGCTGATCATGACCCAGATGATCGGCGTCGCGGCCTGGCTGCGCAGCAAAATCCCCTCCCTGCCCCTCGCCGCCCTGGCAACGGCCTCGTTCAGCGGCATCAACATTCCGCTTTACGAGCACCTGGCCAAAGGGGCGGATTGGTGGTTCTACCAGGCGACGCCGATGATCTACTCGGCGCCGTACTACATCATTCTGGGCGAGTTCCTGATCGGCCTTCCCCTGGTCGTCTTCGCCCAGCGCATGGAGTGCGGCTCCAAGGCCAAGGCCCTCGCCTACGGCGTTCTATCGGGCCTCTCGATCCTGGCGGCGTATCGCCTCGCGTGGTGGCTGGTGGGGCCGTGCACCGGCGCGGTGATTCAGTTCACCTGCTGAGGGCGAAAGCCGCCGTCAGCCGGCCGAAGCCGCGGGATCCTCGAGGCGGAAGGACGGCCCGCTCTCCTCGGCGCGGTGCGGGCTGCTCGGCACCTCTTCCGGCCGCCAGGTGAACCGCCCGCGAGTCAGGCGCTCGGTCTCGGCGCTGGCCGCCACGCCTTCCGCCGGCAGCAGCGCCTGCGCCCTCTCGAGGGTGCGGCCGAGCACCAGCATCTGGCGCTCGCCCTCGACCAGCACCAGCACGTGCCCGGTGTGCACGGCGGCGCGCACGGTGGCGCCCTCGAGACCGGCGTCTTCGAGCGGCGCCCCGTAGACCGCCGCCGCCGCCAGCTCGACCGCCCGTTCGGCGTCGCCGGCGCCGGCGATCGGATGGCCAAAGCACGCCACCACCCGGTGCCCGGTGCGGCTTTCGAGATGGCCTTCGTGGGCCACCACCAGCTCGGCGGCGGCCGCCTGGAAGTCGGGCATGGCCTCGAAGAGCACCTCGGGATCGGCCCCGGGCTCCGCCGTCAGCTCGAGGATCACCACGGTCATCAGCCGACGCTCGCTGGACCTCCGGCTGGTGCTCGAAAGCTCGCTGCGCGTGTAGCTTTGGCTTTGGGGGTGCAGCGGCCGGCTGGCGGCAGCCCGAGCGGCGCTCGAGGCGCTGGTCAGCTCGGAGGTCGGCTCCCGCGCGGAGCGCTCGCCGAGCAGCCGGCGCAGGCGCAGGGCGACCTCCTGGGCCGACTCCGGCCGCTGCTCGGGCTCTTTGGCGAGCAGGGAGTCGATCAGATCGATCAAGGCGTCGGGCACGCCCTCGACCAAGCTCGAGATGGGCTCGGGAGCGCGGTTGCAGATGCGCGCCAGGGTCTGCACCGCGGTCTCGGCGCGAAACGGCGACACGCCGGTGATCGACTCGTAGAGCACGATGCCGAGGGCGAAGAGATCCGTGCGCGAGTCGATCGGCAGCCCGAGGGCCTGCTCCGGCGACATGGCCGTGACGGTGCCGATCACCTGGCCGGCACCGGTCAGCGACATATCCTCGTCTTCCTCAGGCTCGACCGCGGCGTGGCGCTTGGCGAGCCCGAAGTCCAGGATCTTGGCGCGCCCCGCCGCCGTCACCATGATGTTGGCCGGCTTGAGGTCGCGGTGCACCAGGCCTGCACCGTGGGCGGCGAAGAGGCCGTCGGCGATCTCGGCCGCCAGGCCCGCGGCCGAACGCCAGGTGAGTCGCGTTTGGCTGCTGAGGATGTGGCGCAGGGTGCTGCCGGCGACCAGCTCCATCACGAACCAGTCGCCGTCCTCGGCCTCCACCCAATCGTGGATCTGGGCGATCGCCGGGTGATGCACCCGGGCCATGGCCCGCGCCTCGCGCAGCAGCCGGCGGCGGGCGCTGGGGGTGCCCTGCCGGTCGGCGCGCACGTTCTTGAGCGCCACCGGCCTCTCGAGACGCTCGTCATAGCCGCGGAAGACCTCGCCCATGCCGCCGGCGCCGAGCTTGGGACCCAGCCTGTAGGGGCCAACTTTTCGCCGCGTCTCGGCGGCCTCGTCGCCCTCGCGGGCGCTGGGGGGCGTCTCGTCGCTCACCGGCGGAGTCTAACCAACCCGGGCTTTAAAAAGAGCGCTCAGAAAGCCTGGCCGAGGCCGAAATAGACCTCAAAATCCTCGTCTTCCAGGCGGCCGTCGAGCGGGTGGGCGAAGTCGAGACGCAGCAGTCCGATGGGGCTGCGGTAGCGCACCCCCAGGCCGACGCCGGTGAGCAGATCGCGGCCGAGGTCCTCGGCGCTATCCCACACGTTGCCGACGTCCATGAAGAGCACGGCCTGGATCTCGTCGCTCACCCGGTAGCGCAGCTCTTCGTGCAGCACCATGAGGGCCTCCCCGCCCAGGGCGCGGTCGACCTCCGGATCCTGGGGACCGAGCGAGCGCGCCCGGTAGCCGCGCACGCTGCGCGCGCCGCCGGCGAAGAAGCGCACGTCGCGATCGAGCGCCCCCGAGAAGACCTCGGCCGCCCCGAGGCGCAGGCCCTGGGCCCACGTCCACCGGCCGCTGCGCCCCAGGGGCAAAAAGGCGTCGCCCTGGGCGAAGAGGCGCACATGGCTATCGTCACCGCTCACCACGTCCTCGGACCCCGAGAGGTCGACGCTGGCGAAAAAGCCGCGGCTCGGGTCCAGGGGATCGTCGCGCCGGTCCGCCAGCCACTGCAGGCCGAGCAGCGGCACCGACTCCCGGGTCTCTAGGCCGCCGCGCAGCTCATCGCGCACGTCGGCGCGGCGCAGCCGGAAGTAGGAGCGCAGCTCGGAGCCCTCGCCCAGCGGATAGCCGAGCTGAGCCGAAACCTCGAATCCCCGGGACTCCAGGCTCTCCTCATTTTCCTCGAAGCCCTCGACGAAAAGCTCCAGGCGCAGGCGCGAGTTGAAAACGCGCGGCAGCTGACCGTAAAGGCGCAGGGATGTCTCGCTGTTCTCCACCCACTGGGCGCGCAGACCCAGGCCGATGCCGCGGCCGCCGGAGTTGCGATCGAGCAGATCGAACATGGCGCCGAAGCCCTCGGACTCCTCCCAGCGCAGGCCATAGGACATCAGGTAGCGCGGCCGCTCCTCGAGGTCGAAGCGCAGCACCGCGTCTCCAGAAGGCGAGGTCTCGACCTCCAGCTGCACCCGATGGAAGAGGCGCGTTTCGAGCAGCCGGCGGCGCGCGGCGGAGACCTCGCCGGACTGAATCCAGGAGCCCTCGTCGATGCCGGAAAGCCTGGCGACCCAGCGGTCTTTGGTGACCTCGGTACCCTCGACCTCGAGACCGCGCAGGCGCTGGCGGACCCCGGGCTCGACCCGCAGCTCGACGATCGGATCCCAGGTTCCGGACCTCACGCCGCCGAGGAAGCCGTCGTCCGGGCCGGTGAGCGGCACCAGCACGACGCGCGCCGTGGCGTCGACCCAGCCGGCCTGGCGCAGCTCCTGCTCGACCTGGAAGGAGGCCCTGGCCAGATTTTCCGAGATCAGCGGATCGCCGGCGCGCAGGCCCGCGGAGTCTTCGTCCGGGGCCTCGCGACCCGCCGGCAGCCCCACGAAGCGCACTGCCGCGATCTCGCGCCGCCGCCCGGCCTCGAGGGTCAGCACCGGTCGCCGGGTCTCCACCTCGTAGGATCTCGCCATCAGCCGCGCCTCCGGGTAGCCCAGAGCGCCGAGGGCGGTCTGCAGGCGCCCGTCGGCGCCGCCCTGCCCCGACACCAGCTCAGCCCGCGACTGCAGGCTGATGAAGCGGGTCTCGAGCTCGGCCGCCACCTCGGCGGGCACCCCCTCGAAGATCGGGCTGCCGAGCTTGAGCCGCTCGCCGGGGGTGGAGGTCACCGTCACCCGCCGGGCGCCCGCGGGCTCCTCCAGCACGTCGGCCTCCACCAGCACGTCGGGCCACGGATGGCCGCGGCTGCGCCACACGCGCTCGGCGGTCACCCGCAGCTCCTCGAGGGCGGCTCGCTCGGAGTAGTCGCTGCGGTAGAGGCTGCGCAGGGTGCGCCGGCGGCTGCGCGGCGGCTTCTCCCCCAGCCACACGAATTCGGCCCGCGGACCGGAGTTAATCGCGATTTCGAGATCGACGTCCCGCCCGCGCTCCAGCCGCTCGATGGACGCGTCGGCCTCGGTAAAGCCCTCCTCCTGCAGCGCCTCTTCGACGTCGATCTCGATGTCGAAAAGCGCATCGGGATCGAGGCGCTCGCCCTCGCGCCACGACACCGCCCGCCGGGCCTCGCGCAGCACCTCCTCGCGGTAGATTTCCAGGCAGCCGCCGCAGCTCGCGCGCACCTCGCCGAGGCGCGGCAGAGCGGAGTCTTCATCGCGGTCTCTGCGGCCGAGCAGCAGCTGCTGCTCCACCGTGGCCCCCAGGCGCGCCTCGTCGTCCGAAAAGACGGTGCTCTTGAGACTCGGAAGGCGGCTCAGGTTGCCCAGCTCCAGCAGATAAGTCTGCTCGTCGGCCTCGCGCAGGTCGAAGGCCACCCCGAGGCTGACGAAGCGCGATAGATCGCGGCTCACCACCAGGCGAGCCTCGGGGTCGGCCTCGCCGAAGATCCACAGGGGCTGGTAGCGCAGCTGGGTGCGCCCCAGAACCCTCCCGACCCGCGAGGCCAGCTGGTTGCCCACGTAGGTGGTGAAGCCGCTCGCCAGGTCTCCCTGGGCGCGCTGGGAGCGCTCGCCGTCCCCCAGGCCGCGATACTCGTCGGTCTCGGGCGCCAGATCGGCGAGCACCCGGCGGTCCTGGGGGGTCGCCAGGGAGGGGTCCTCCAGCGAGGTGGTGACCTGCAGATCGAGGGTGCCGGGCACCCCGGGCTCGCCGGTGAAGATCAGCCCCGCCCGGTCGAGCCGGATGACCTGCCCGTAGGCGTAGACCCGGCCGTCCGGCTCGGTTTCCACGGTGCCGATCACCCGCGGCTCGGCCACCGTGCCCTCGATCCGAATCGGGCTCCAGCTGACGCGGAGATCGGCGACGTTATTCTTGACCCGAATGCCGTCGCGGGTGGTCAGGCCGATCTGCAGCTCGGTCTCCGAGAAGGGCGTCACTCCGCCGTCCGAGGCCTCGAGAACCGGCGGCGCCAGCAGCGCCCCGAGCAGCTCGCCTGCGGCGTCGATCTGGCGGCGCAGCGAGCCGCGCTGCACCACCAGGTCGGCGGTGAGCTTCCCCGGCGCAGGGTCGCTGGTGTAGCTGAAGCTGCCCCCCGCCTCGACGATCAGGCCGTAGTCGAGCCGATAGCGCACGCCGTCGAGCTCGCCGCTGAGGGCGATCTGCTCGCCCACGCTGCCCTCGAGGCGCAGGGCGCCGTCGTTGAGCAGCGCCTCGCCCGACTCGATACGCAGGGTCTCGCCATCCCACAGCAGCTCGAAGGCCGGCTGGGTGAGCTGGGTCACGTAGGGCCGATCCCACAGCAGCAGGGCGCCGCCGGCGTCGCCGATCGAAGCTTCGGCGGTGAAGCGCCGCGGGCTGCCCGCGGCGCGGGCGTCGATCCGGAAAAGGCCGTCGGCCCGGCCGCCGGCGAGGTAGGGCGCGAGCACCGCCCCCTCGAGAGCGCCATCGAGGTTCGCCTCGAAGTCGCGCACCAGGTCCGCGGGCGGATCCGCAAGGCGCCACTCGGGCTCGAGATCGGCAGCCGCCGAGAGCGAAAGCTCGCGGTCTCCCACCCGCGCCGTCGCCGGCTCGAGAACGGCGCGGCGCTCCGCGAGCGCCAGCCGCACGGGCTCCTCCACGAAAACTTCCTGACCGGCGAGCCGCAGCTCCGCGCGGTCGATCTCCAGCCGCCCGACGGCCGACGGCAGATCGGAGGGATCGTCGAGCCGCAGCTCCACGCGCCCCGAGCCGGAGACCTCGGGCGGCGCCTCGAGCCCCAGCCACGGCCCCAGGCCCGCCAAATCGAGCAGCCCCATCTCCAGCTCGAGGACCGTCGGCCCTGCGCTCCTGGTCCCGACCGGCAGGGCGGCCAGCGCCGGCAGGTCGGCGGCCAGGGGCAGCTCGAGGGAGCCGCGCCCGCCCTCCACCAGGCCGGGCAGCTCCAGGCCCGTGAGGTCGGACCGCAGCACGCCCCCCGCAAGGCGAACGGTGGAGCGGGCCTGTGGCCCTTCGGCCGAGGTCTGAGGGTCGCCGAAACGCAGCTCCAGGTCTGCCTCGCGCAGCAGGCGCTCCGGGAAAGCGGCGGCGACGCGCGCGCTGGCCGTGAACGGCACGAGGCCGGCGCCGGGAACCGCCGCCAGGCGCACCTCGCCGCCCAGGCGATCGACGACCATGAGGCCGTCCCCTGCGCTTCTCGCCTGCAGGCCCACAGTCTCGAAGATCGCCACGGATTCCGCGTCGCCCTGGGATTCCTGGCCCGCAACCTCGACGCCCGCGACCTCCAGGCCCTCGCCCTGCGCGTCGAGGGACAGGCCGACGGGCCAGGCGTCTCCGGCGAGAGGCACGCCCTCGAGGCTCACGGCGGCGCGCAGGTACCGCGCCGCCCAGCGGGCTCCCGCCGGCTCCTCGGCCCGCAGATCGAGAGAGCCCCGCGCGGTGGCCTTCTCGAGATCCGCCGCTGCCCGCAGGCCGTCGATCTCGAGATCGACCGTGAGAGCGGCGCTCGAGGCTGCCGCCAGGAGCTCGCCGGCGTCGCCTGCGGAGGACGGCGCCGCCCGGGAGAGCGGCCCCTCGAGCGCCAGCTCACCGCGCACGGTGGCGAGCCCGCGGCTGCGCTCGAGCTGCACCTCGAGATCGCCGGACACCGAGCCCGACGCGGGCGGGCCGGCGGCGGCGAGGGCAGACGCGGCGCCGAGGTCGAGAGAATCGAGCTTGAGGGCCAGGCGAGCGGGCGCCGCCTGGGAGAGCAGCCGACCGTCGATCGTGATCTCGGCCCGAGAGCCCGCGGCGTTTCGGGCAAGGCCCGCAGGTCGCCACCTGGCCGAACCCGCGATCCGGGGATCCCGCGCCGCGCCGGAGACCTCGGCTCGAACCTCGAGGGGTCCCTCGGGCGCCCGCTCCGCCGCGGGCTCGAGAATCGGCCACACGCCCGCCAGGTCGGCCAGCAGCGCGGCAGCGTCCTCGGAGTCGAGACTCAGGCGGCCGCCGAGCAGCTCGAGCTGGTCCAGGCTCTCGAGCCCCGGAGCCCGCAGATCGGTGCGAAAGACGAGGGCTCCGCCCTCTCCCCCGGCGCCGCCCCCGGGCGGATCGGGCAGCACCTCGGCGAAGGCCCGAGCCGCCAGGCCTTGAGCGGCGGGCCCGGAGCCGCCCGGAGCCTCCAGCCTGGCGCGCAGCACCCGCCGGGAGCCCCGGCGCAGGGTCAGCTCGGCCGAGCCTCGAAGCGACGCGCGGGCCGCCTCGCCGCCCTCTAGAGGAAAAGCTTCGAGATCGGCTTCGAAATCGAGGGCGTCGGCCCGGCCAAAGGCGGCGTCCAGGGTTTCGGCGGCCACGAAGGGCTCGAGCACGGCGATCGGAAAATCGAGCGCTCCGGCGTCGAGATCGAGAACGCCGGCCCGCAGATCGAGACGCCCCTGACCCTGAACGCGGCCGCTGCCCCGGGCGATCTCGGGGGCCAGGAGAGCGGGGTCGAGGTCGAGCTGAAAGGAGAGCACGAAGGGCTGATCGGCGGCGGGCCCGACGGTGGCGCCGAGGCTCGCCGAAACCGCGTCGCCCGAGACGCGCACCTGATCCACAGACCAAGGTCCACCCACGGGCCCGCGCAGAAGCCCCTCGAGGTCGATGTCGAGGGCGGCCTGATCGGCGCTGCGCACCAGGCGAGCCCGGGCGCCCTCGAGGCGCAGCACCAGCGCCTCGGCGATCAGCGAGCCGGAGAGCGCGGCGCCCGAAAGCTCCCAGCGCTCGAGCCAGCCGCTGCCCGGACCCTCGCGAATCTCGAGACCCTGAAGCTCAAAGGCCTCCACCTCCACCCCGAGATCCCCGGACGCCTCGGGATCGGCGGGCTTCTCAGGCGCTGACGGCACGGGCGCCGAGGCGTTGAGGACCGCGCCCGCGACGCGAAGTTCGCGGATCCTGCGCGGGGCCTGCAGCAGATCGCCCCACGCGAAAGCGACCTCGACCGACTCGACCTCCGCCACCGGCGGACCGCCCGGGCTGCCGGCGCGCACGCCGCGCAGCTCGAGGGCGCCCCGCGCCACGTCGACCTCGAGGGCCCGGGCGCCGACCTCCCAGCCGCTCGCCTCGAGAATCTTGCCGGAGACGAATTCGAGAACGCTGCTTTTGCCGGCCTCGGTCCCCAGAAACCACCCGCCGGTCGCGGCGCAGAACGCCGCGACGAGCGCGAGGAGAATCGCCAGCCGACGCAGGTAGGTTCGCGCGCGCGACGGAG
>JBCCLG010000109.1:0-10571 GCA_039027015.1 Acidobacteriota bacterium
CCCGTTTCCGCGACGCGACGCCGCCTTCTGCTGTGCGCCGCGATGCTGCTGGCCCAAGCCGCCGGCTCCGCCGCCCAGCCGCTCGTGGGCTCCTGGACGGACCTGGCTCCCTACCCCGTTCCGATCACCAACAACGCGGTGACCAGCGTCTGCGACGACGCCGGGTGCACGATCTACAGCTTCATGGGCATGACTCAGCCCAGCAGCTCGGGCTCCACAACCGTCGCCTCCTACAAACTTGAATCCCCGGGCGACGGCCCCTGGCAGCCCATCGCCGACGCGCCGACGCTCAACGGCCGAGGCAAGATCGCCGCGTCGGCGGTCACGGTGGCCGGCGAGGTGTATCTCATCGGCGGCTACACCACGACCGTTCCGGAGTTCACCGAGGCCAAGTTCTACCGCTACGACCCCGAAGACGACCTCTACACGGAGCTCGCCGAGGTCCCCGTGCCGGTGGACGACATGGTGGCCGGGGTCTATCGGGACCGCTATATCTACCTGATCAGCGGCTGGAGCGAAGGCTCGGGCTCGGTGAGCGACGTTCAGATCTACGACACCGAGACGGGCGCGTGGAGCGCGGCGACCCCCCTTCCCGTGCGCGGACGCTTCGGCTCGGTAGGGGGCGTGATCGGCGACCGGCTGATCTTCGTCGACGGCGCCAGCTTCGTGATTTCGCACCGCACCCTGGTCGGCACGATCGACCCCTCAGACCCGACCTCGATCTCCTGGAGCGAGCTGGACGTCAGCCCGTTTGCGCCCACCTATCGCGGCGCCAATGCCCTGACGGATCTCGGCTGCCCGCTGCTTTTGATGATCGGCGGAACCTCAAACCCCTACAACTTCTCGGGCAACGGCTACAACGGCCAGCCTTCCTTTCCCTTAGACCAGGTCACGGCCTACGAGCCGGTGGGAGACCGGTGGTTCGAGGTGGATGACTCCGCCGGCGACCCTCACACCCCGACCATGGATCACCGAGGGGCCGTGTTTTTCGACGGACGCTGGGTGATCGTCGGCGGCATGACCGGTCCGGGCGCGGCGATCCCCACCGTCAGCGGCCTCGAGGTTCCGGGCCTCTGCGAGCCCGTCCCGTTCTTCGAGGACGACTTCGAGAGCGGCGGCACGTCCGCCTGGGCGTCGACCGTGCCGTGAGGCTCTGCTCTAGCCCGGAACCAGCCCTATGGCGATGCCCAAAGGATCCTCGATGAAGGCGCAGGTGCACTCGCCGCTCGATCCCCGGACCTCTTTCAGCACCGCGCCGCCTTCCTGCCGCACGCGGCGCAGGCTCTCCTCCAGATCGCCCACGGGAAGGTAGAGCATCCAGGTGGGCCGCAGGCCGGCGTTGACGCCGCGGGCGTGGCAGACGCCGGCGGCCGGCTTGCCGTCGCCGCCGAGCATGTTGAAGTCGGCGTAGGCCTCGTCGCCGTCCTTCATCGCGACGTCCTCCACCTGCCAGCCCACCACCTCACGGTAGAAGTCGCGGACCGCCGGGGCGTCGGGAATCGTCAGGTCGAGCCAGGCGATCACGCCCGTGGGAGGCGCCTCCTCGTCAAAGGGCGGCAGGCTTTCGCTCGGCACCACGGGGATGATGCCGAAGGCCGCGCCGCTCGGGTCACTCAGCGCGGCCCACTGGCTGACGCCGTTGGCGTCTCGGCCGTGCAGAAGCTCATCGCCGCCGAGCTCGAGCGCTCGCGAGGCGCTCGAGGCAACGTCAGCAACCATGATGTGCGGCATCCAGCACAGGGGGAGGTCGGCGTACGCGTCGGTGCGCTCGCCGAGACCGATGATCGGAATGCCGCGGCTATTCAGCAGATCTTCCTGCCACAGGGGATTCTCCCCCGTGCCGAGGATCCGTTGATAAAAGCGCGTTTCCCGATCGTGTTCGGGAACGGCGATATCAGCGCTCACAACTCCACCGACGCGAGAGACCCATGGATTGTTCATGCCGGTACTTTAATCCAGGAAGCGCGCTTCGAGCCGACGGCGACCGTTGATTTGTTCACCGGGCTCGGTGAGACGCGCTTACCTGATTCACTTCGACTAGCGGCGCGGCTCGCTCGAGTCTCTGGGCCGACCCGCTCCCGGGCGTCGCCTTGGGCCAGCGGCGCGGCTCCAGAGGCTGCGCCGCGTCTCACTTCTGATTCGGACCCCTTCTCAATACTGAGACAGGAGCAGGGAGCCGAAGTCGCTCGAAGCCCGGGTTCCTTGGCCTCTCGCGGAGAGCCCCGCCGTGGCACGCATCCTGCTGTAAAAGTTTCGTCTATTTTCTTCCCAGGTTGACCCGCCTCGAGTTCCGGGGCTCAAAGCGGGCTTCAAAGATGGTCTGCCTCGCCCGGTTCTGGTTCTCAACTCAAGGCTGGTCTGCGCCCTTGCGGCGGAGGCCTTCCGGGATCCGGAAGCGAACGGGGCATCAATTCCCCGCAGGAGAAGTTATGTCTAGGCTTTCGTCTTTTGCCTCCGCAGCAGCCGTCTGCGCAGCCTTAGCGCTGTCGCCAACTTTGCCCACCCAGGCTCAAGAGGCCGTCCGCGTGGCCGATGAGGTCCGCGTCCGCTTTGCCTCGAGCGCCTCTCAGCCCTCGGCCGCCCGCGCCACCGCCGAGCAGCTGGTGTGGAGCGAAACGCTGCACATGCCGGACGCCAGCTTTATCACTCCCCACTTCAGCCACTTCGACCTGCCGCCCAGCGCCAAGCTCATCGTCCGCTCACCCGATCACTCCCGCTCGTGGACCTT
This sequence comes from Acidobacteriota bacterium, assembly GCA_039027015.1. GTDB lineage: Bacteria > Acidobacteriota > Thermoanaerobaculia > Multivoradales > J023 > JAUIJL01. The sequence goes on from JBCCLG010000109.1 coordinate 2,729, forward strand.
CACCGGCTACGGCAAGGGGAATCGCTATCTCGAAGACGGCTTTTGGGGCGTCCACATTTGGGGCGACACGGCGATCCTCGAGCTGTGGTCGAAAACCAAGCTCGACGCCGGCGCCGTGGTGATCGACGCCTACACCCACGGCTATCCCGACGCCCGGTGGCCCGAGCCCAGCAAGGCCGGCGACCCCGAGGACGATTTCGCCTCCGCCTTCGGCGAAAGCCCGTGGTGGCAGAGCGGAGCCCAGAAGGCCATCTGCGGCGCTGATGATTCCGAAAATGCCCGCTGCTACCAGAGCAGCGAGTCGACCCTCTACAACGAGTCTCGAGCCGTCGCTCGCCTGCTGATCAACGGCTCCGGCGCCTGCACGGGCTGGCTGATCGGCGATCAGGGCCACCTGATGACCAACGAGCACTGCATCACCACGCCCTCGGACGCCGCCAACACCAACTATGAGTTCAACGCGGAAGGCGCCACCTGCGGCACCAACTGCAGCAGCGGCGGCGCCTGCCCGGGCACCGTGGTGGCCACCAGCGCGACCTTCATTCAGGACGACGCCACCCTCGACTACGCCCTCGTGCGCCTGCCCACCAACCCCACCGGCACCTACGGCTTCATGCAGCTGCGCAGCAGCGGCGCCGCGGTCAACGAGCGCATCTACATTCCCCAGCACCCGTCTTTCTGGGGCAAGAGGATCGGCGTTTTCTCGGGCGACTCGAGCGATCAGTCGGGCTTCTGCGAGGTCACGAGCCTCAACTCGCCGCCCTGCTCCGGCGGCAGCGGCCGCGACGTCGGCTACTTCTGCGACACCCGCGGCGGCAGCTCCGGCTCGCCGGTGCTGGGCTATAGCGATCATCTCGTGGTCGCCCTGCACCACTGCGCCAACTGCCCGAACCGCGGCGTGCCCATCCAGGCGATCATCTCGGACCTCGGCTCCAACCTGCCCCCCAACGCCATCGGCAGCGGCGGCGGCGGCGGCGGTGGCGGCGGTGGCGGCACCTGCAACGGCACCAACTGCATCGACTGGGACTCGACCGCGACCGTCTCGTTCGCCAACCAGGACAGCTCGAGCAGCGTGAGCGTCACCGACGGCGGCGACACCCTCGTGCTCTCGAACAACACCTGGCGCCGCACCACCCAGACCTTCGACGTGACGCCCAACACGGTCGTCGAGTTCGACTTCTCCTCCACCAGCCAAGGCGAGATCCACGGCATCGGCCTCGACGAGGACAACGTGCTGTCGAGCGACCGGATCTTCAAGGTGCACGGTACCCAAACCTACGGCTTCACCGACTTTGACAACTACGCGGGCGGCACCCGCAGCTACTCGATTCCGGTCGGCCAGTTCTTCACGGGTAACGATATGTTCCTGGTGCTGGTGAACGATAACGACGCCGGCTCCGGCAACAACTCCTTCTTCACCAACGTGCGCGTTTTCGAGAGCGGCGGCGGTGGCGGCGGCGGCGGCGGTACCTGCGTCGTCGACGAGGATTTCGAAACCGGCAGCGCCGCCGGCTGGGCCAACGACGCCGGCAGCACCTGCACCACGGGCGCCTTTATCCTGGGCGATCCCTCCCAGCAGTCGAGCTCCGGGGTGACCACCCAGCCCGCGGGCTCGGCGTCGGGCAGCCGGTCGGTCTACTCCGCCAGCAACACCTCGGCCGGCAACGCCGACGTCGACGGCGGCAACTGCATCCTGACCTCGCCCACCTGGAGCGTGGCCAGCGGTTCGACCCTGTCGTTCAACTACTTCCACGGCCAGCGCGATGGCGGCGATGACGCGAACGACTTCTTCAACGTGCAGTACCGCGTCAACGGCGGCGGCTGGGTCAACGTGGTGTCGAACGGCGACAGCCAATCGACGGCCGGCTGGACCGGCGCCACCGCCTCGGTGCCGGCGGGCAACGTGCAGCTGCGCCTCCAGTGCTCCGATGGCTCGGGCCCTGGCGACATCATCGAGTGCGGACTCGACGACGTCTCGATCTGCAACTGATCGAGTCGCCGGATCGCCGCTCGGTGGAAGGGGGCCCTTCGCGGGCCCCCTTTTTCGTGCCCGGCAACCCTGGCTTCCCGGGGCCGTACTGGACTTGGAAACCCGTCTATTCATCCCCCGCTGGCCCCCATCGAACCCCGCCACCAGGAGACGCCCGTGAGCGACTGGATCCAGGACATTCGTTTTGCCTTCCGAATGCTGAGCAAGAGTCCTCTCATCACCTCGGCGGCGCTCCTCTCCCTGGCCCTCGGAATCGGCGCCAACACCACCATTTTTTCGTTCTTCAACGCCGTTTTGCTGCGGCCTCTTTCGGTAGAGGATCCCGACGGCCTGGTCGCCGTGTACACGACCGAGGAGGGCAGGCAGAGCCTGGGCAACCACCTGCCGGTCTCGCCGCATAACTACCGCGACATTCGGGACAATCTTGGGGAGGTCTTCAGCGACGTTTCGAGCGTTATTTTCACCGGCGGGGGACTCGCCGCAGGCGACGGCGAGGCGCAGCCGGCGGGCGTTCAGATCGTCTCCAGCAACTACTTCACGACCCTCGGGGTGACCGCGGAGGTCGGGCGCTACTTCACCGACAGCGGGCGCGACCTCGAGGCGGGCGCCGAGCCGGTGGCGGTCCTCCGCCATCGGCTGTGGTCGGAACGCTTCGGCGGCGATCCAGGAGTGGTGGGCCAAACGATTCGGCTCAACCGCCAAAGCCTGACGGTGGTGGGCGTCGCGCCGCGCGACTTCAACGGCACCTTCGTCCTGGGCGGTCCGGACGTGTGGGCGCCCGCCTCCATGGCGCCGGTGCTCCTGACCGGCTTCCTGGCCGAGAACTACGAGTCGCGCCGAGCCCTGATCACCTTCTCCTTCGCCCGGCTGCGCGAGGGGGTGTCGATGGAGCAGGCCGAGGAGTCGCTCAGCGCCCTCGCCAGCGGTCTGCGCGCCGAGTATCCGGTGGACAATAAAGACCGCGGGTTCACCCTCATGCCGATCTCCGTGGCCGCCATCGGGCCCGACCAGCAGGGGGACTTCGAGCGCATGGGCGGACTGCTCCTCATCGTCGTGGGGCTCGTTCTGCTCATCGCCTGCGGCAACGTGGCCAACCTCCTGCTCGGGCGCGCCGCCGCCCGGCGCCGCGAGATCGGGGTGCGCCTCGCCCTGGGCGCGTCCCGCAGTCGCCTTGCCCGGCAGCTGATGTGCGAGAGCCTGGTGCTCGCCGCCGCGGCCGGAGCGCTCGGGCTGGCCTTCGCCGCCTGGGCGAGGCGGGCCCTGTGGTCGATCAGGCCGCCGTTTCTCGCCGAGAGCCCGCTCGACGTGAGCTTTGACCCGCGCGTTTTGGCCTTCACCGTCGCGGTCACTCTCGGCACGGGTCTGCTCTTCGGCCTGGCGCCGGTACTCCGCTGGACCCGCCCGGACATCGTGCAGGAGCTGACCCAAAGCTCCGACAGCGCCGTCGGGCTCGGCAGGCTTCTCAGCTTCCGCAACCTCCTGCTGGTCGGTCAAATCGCGCTCTCCACCGTCGCGCTGGTCGGCTCGGGCCTCTTCCTCCGCGGGCTGGGGGCGGCCCTCGAAACGGATCTCGGCTTCGAGCCCGAGGTCATCGCCTCGATCGATCTCAACCTCGGACAGGCGGGCTACGACGAGGCCCGCGGCGCTCTCTTCTTCGACCAGGTGCTCGAGGAGGCGCGGCGGGTCCCCGGCGTGCAGTCGGCGAGCTTGACGACCATCATGCCGCTGACCGGAGCCGGCATTTGGCGAACGGTGATCGTCGAGGGCAGGGGCGACGAGGATGAGAACCACCGCATTCTGGTGCCGGTCAACACCTCGGAGCCGGGGCTGCTTCAAACCCTCGGGCTGCAGCTGCTGCGCGGTCGGGATCTCTCGCCCCTCGATCGCGAAGAGGCGGTGCCCGTGGCGCTGGTCAACCGCGCGATGGCCAATAAATTCTGGCCCGGGGAAGATCCCGTGGGCGAGCGCTTTCACTTCATCGGCCAGGACATCGTGCGCGAGGTGGTCGGCATTGTGGGCGACTCGAAGCATCAAAGCATCGGCGAAGACCCGCAGCCCCAGGTCTACGTGCCTCGGCGGCAAAACTACGTGCCGTTCAAAACCCTCGTCCTGCGCGTTGCCGGGGATCCCGAGACGACCCTCGGGGCGGTGCGCCAGCAGGTTCAGACCCTCGACGAAGCCCTGCCGCTCAACAACGTGCGCACCGCCGACGGGGTGGTGCGCATGGGGCTTTGGCGGGCCCGCATGGGCGCCGCGCTGCTCGGCGTTTTAGGGTCGGTGGCCCTGCTCCTGGCGGCGGTCGGAATTTACGGGGTCAGGTCCTACACGGTGGGCCAGAGGGGCCGGGAGATCTCGATCCGCATGGCCCTGGGAGCCGACCGCGCGGCGGTGATCGCCCTCGTCCTGCGCCAGAGTCTCCTGGTGGTCGCCTGGGGCCTCGGCCTGGGTCTCGCGGCCGCCGTCACCGCGGCCCAGGCCCTCGACAGCCTGCTCTACGGCGTACCCGCGACCGACCTACCCACCCTGCTGGCGACCGCGGCGATTCTTCTCACCGTCGCGCTTCTCGCCAACGTTCTTCCCGTGCGCCGAGCCACCGGCCTCAATCCGTCTCTGGGCCTGCGCTTCGAGCGGTGAGCGGGCTCCAGCGAAAATCCGCGCTCGATCGGATGTAGACCACGACCTCCTTCGCACCGCTGGCCGCGCTCACGCGATGCGCGGCCGCGCCCTCGGAGCCGAAGTAGCTCCCGGGCCCGAGCTCCCGCTCGCTCGCGGCGTGCTCGAGAGCGCCTTGGATCACGACGCCGCGAAACTCCTGGCCGGCCGCGTCAAGGACGCCGGCGAGCCCGGCCGAAAGCCGCAGGAAAACTCCCCTCGACTCGCCGTCCGAATGTCGCCCCCAAAGGTACGAGATCGAGACTCCAGCGACCTCCCCAGAATCCTGCGTGAGCGGCAGCCACACGAGATTAGACACGTCGATATTGACCGGCCGCTCGCCGCTGTCAAACGCTTCGCCGGGCGGTTTTACCAGGTATGGGCCGCGATCGATCTCCACGAGCGCTCGATTTCTCGTGCCGCGCGCCGCGGTGATGTGGACCTCGCCTCGGGGCTGCGTCCAAAAAGAGCCGGGGGCCATCCACATCTTCTCCGCCGAGGGATCGTCGTTGTGCACCGCGCCCGAGATCACCACGGCCCGATAGGTCGCGTTGTGGATGTGCGGCGGCGACGAGAAGCCGTCGCGGAACTCGGCCAGAAAGCCCGTGGGCACCGAGGCGTTCCTGTCTCCCCACAGCGTTCCCGCTTTCGGACTCATATCGCCCCGCGCGGGGTTGAGAGCCTGCCACTCCACGTCGACCACCGAAACCACCCGGATAGCGCCGCTCCCGGGCGGTGACTCACGGTCCGGATTCGCAGGTCCCTCAGGCTGACCGATCGACGTGCACGCGACCCCGGCCAGGGCTACTAAAACCAGCCGTCTCAGCATCTCGCGCTCCTCTTGGCCTCCGCGGCGCGTCGTGGATTCGGCGCGCCCGGCCTCATCGTACCCGCACTTCTCCCCGCGCGCCGCGCCGCGGCCTCAACCCGCCCCTGGACCTGCGCTTCGAGCGGTGAGCGGCCGCGGTCAGTCGATATATCCGAGGGCGCGGAGCTGCTCGAGGTCTTCGGAGCCGAGGCTGGGAGGCGGCAGATCGTCCGAGGCGGCGAGCCCGCGCTGAACGGACTCGAGCCACTCCAGAAGACCGCTTGAGGGCGCCCGCTCCTGGCCCTCGGCGGCCGTCCGGCGCCCCTTCGGGGTCGAACCTTTTTGCTCCCCGGGATCCGAGCGGAGGTTGAAAAAACGAAAGTTCCGCCCGTCATCCTCAACGATTTCTTTTCGGCCCCGAGCGTCCACCGAGGCCACCCGCAGCAGGCCTCGCCGCCGCGCGTTTTTGGAGTCGCCGCCTCCCTGAACGGCCCCCCTATGCGCCTGGTGATAGGTCACTCGATCCATGGGAGCAGGAACCTCCCCCCGAAGCCAGGGCGACCAGTCATAGCCCTGGAGCGCCCCGGCCACCCTGAGATCGAGAAGCCCGAGCAGGGTCGGCATGAGATCGAGGATCGACGCCGGAGCCTCCACGCGCGCGGGCTTGAGGCGCCCGGACCAGGTCATCGACATGGGAATCCGCAGGCCCGGCTCATGGAGGTTGCGCCCGTGCCCCCAATAGCCGTGCTCGCCCAGGCTCTCGCCGTGATCGGACACGAAGAGGACGAGCGTGTCCTTCTTCGGCACGAGGGACTCCAGCTCGGCCAGAAAAGCGCCGATCGCCCGGTCCACGAAGGCGACCTCGGTGTCGTAGCGATCGCTCGGATCTCCGCGGTCGAGGCCGGGCCCGAGCCCGGGGGCCAGCTCGTCCCAAAAACGGTAGGGGGCGTGGGGCTCCACGTAGTGGACCCAGGCGAAGAAGGGCCGCCGATCCCTCGCCTTCACCTGGTCACGAATCCAGGACATCGCCTCATCGTTCAGGTCTTCGGCCGTCGCCTCCGAGAAGAAGAGGCCAAACCAGCGCTTGCGGCTCACCACCTCCTCGTAGGTTTCGAAAAACTCGCCCAGTCCCGAGAGCTCGTTGCGAAGAGTCCAGTTGCCGACAAACGCGCCGGTACTGTAGTTCTTGGAGGCCAGCATTTGAGGCAGCGACGGGAGATCCGGCCGCACCGAGAGGCCGTTGCGGCTCGCGCCGTGCTCGTGGGGGTGCAGCGAGGTGAGAAGAGACGCCATCGAAGGGCAGGTGAGGGGCTCGACCACCCGCGCCTGGTCGAACTGAACGCCCGCTCCCATCAACGCGTCGATCGCCGGGCTCGTGCGCCTCTTGTAGCCGTTTCCCGACAGCCGGTCGTACCTCAGGGTATCGACGCTGAGCAGCACGATATCCGGAAAGCGGCGGGCGTCCTGGGACGTCGGCTGAAGCACGAGCGACGGGCCTTGGGCCCAGGCCGAAGGGGCGCCGAGGCCCAGAACGAGCAGAGCGCGGGCCCATCTTCGGGATACACACAAAAGGCGACTCATCTTCCTCTCCTGCCGACCCTCCGGCGGGGGCCGCCGCGTCGAGCCGGCCGGACCTCGCCAGGTGATCGGGTTCACTTCGGACCTGCTCCCTGCGGGCCGCGGAGGCAACCCAAGCGGACCGGTGCGCCGCGCGGCGGCGCGGGCAGGATTGTAGCTCAGCGCCCCGCCAGACTCGCCCGATGGCTCGCGGGCTACGCCGCCGGATCGCCGGAGCGGGAGACTTCGTAGGTCAGAAGCACAATGCCGCAGCCGTAGACCTTCGTTTCGATCAGCTTCAGAGGGGTCGCGTTCACGCCGGAGCCGAAGAGCGGGATCCCGGAGCCGAGCACCACCGGATTGAGCTTCACCACCATCCGATCCACCAAACCGGCGCCCAGGAGGGTCGAGGCCACCTCTCCTCCGCCGCAGAGCCAGATAGGGGCCTCAGACTCCGACTTCAGGCCGCGCACAAACGCGGCGAGATCGCCGCGCACCAGCTCCACCGCCGGATCGGGGCTCTCCTTGAAGGTGCGGGAGAAAACGATCTGGCGCATGGCGGGGTACGGGCTGGTCTTCCCCTCGTTCAGGCCGGCCTCGTAAGTCTTCCGGCCCATGAGGACGGTCCCGAACCTCTCGAGATCCGAGACGAAGTCGGCCACGACCTCCTCATCCCAGGAGAAGGCTCCGAAGGAGCCGTCCTCCTGGGCGATGAACCCGTCCAGGCTGGCGGCGACGTAGTAGGTCAGATCAGACACGGATTGAGGCCTCTCGGCGTTCTCACGGGCGGCCGAGAGGCCGCCCCGCTGGGGTTCACTCGTCCAGGCCCGCCCCTC
>JBCCLG010000110.1:0-10519 GCA_039027015.1 Acidobacteriota bacterium
GCTGCGGCCTCTTCTTCATCGACGCCGGCTTTTGCGCCGGCGACGCCGACTGGGGCTTTTGGCAGCCCACCTGGGAGCCCGTCGGGCTCCTGACCCTCAGCGTCATCGGCGCCTCCACCGAGTATTCGTATCCGCAGCCGATGCTTTCGGATCTCGAGTTCGCGGCCGACAACACCATGATCCTGGCCTTTCGCGACCGCTTCGGCGATCAGATGGGCTTTGACGACCGGGATCCCGACGACACCGAGCTGGTGCGCGGCGATGGCTTCGGCGACATTCTAAGGGCCCAGCAGACCGGCCCCGCCACGTGGACCGTGGCCGCTGCGGAGGCGGCCGACGCCACCGAGTTCTTCAGCGACGACGACTGGACCGATACGGATTTCACCCACGACGAGACGGGCTTCGGCGGCCTGGCCCTGCGCGTGGGCAGCGGCGAGTTCATCTACACCCGCACCGACCCCCTCGACGGTCCGGCGGTCGGCGAGAACGACTTTTCCGGCGGCGTGAACTGGACCAGCCTGGCCACCGGCGCGACCACCGACCAATACGAGGTCTATGACGCGGACACGGCCACGGTCGATATTTTCGGTAAAGGCAACGGCCTGGGCGATGTCGAGCTGATCTGCGAGCTGCCGCCCTTGGAGATCGGCAACCGCGTTTGGTGCGACGACGGTGACGGCGTGCAGGATCCCGGCGAAACCGGCCTGGCGGGCGTCGGCGTGAGCCTGGTGTGCGACACCGACGGCAACGGCATCGTGGGCGGCGGCGCCGACCTCGACGTTACGACGACCACCGACGGCGTCGGCGAGTTTCTGTTCAACGCCGCCAACGTGACCGGCGGCGTTCCGCCTCGCACTCTTTGTCAGCTGCAGGTCGAGCGAGTGACGCTCAACGGCACCTGCGGCGCCATCGCCGCGGTCACCCTCGTCGACGCGTCGAGCGGCACCAGCAGCGATCTGCGCGACTCCGACGCCTCGATTCTCTTCGGCGACGTGGCCGGCGTGGAGTTCACCACCGGCGGCGCCGGCGAGAACGACCACACCCTCGATCTCGGCTTCACCCCGTCCGTCGGCGCCCCCGGATCGGGCGGCCTCGACATCGTGAAGACCTCCAGTCCCTCGGGCCCGGTGTCGCCGGGCGGCACGATCGACTACACCATCGAGGTGACCAACAACTCGACGGTCACCCAAACCGGCATCGAGCTCTTCGCCGAGCCGCCGGCGGGCCTGACCTACGTGCCCGGCACCACCGTGGTCAACGGTCCGCGTCCCTTCCTGGCGCTCGACCGCTTCGAGACCGCCGCCTTCTCCAATCAGGACGGCACCAACCCCTGGGCCACCGACTGGATCGAGGTCGACGGAGACGGGCTCGGAGCCACCGCCGGCAACGTGCAGGTGACGGGCGGCGGCCTGGTTCTCGACGACGATCCCAGCACCGGCGAACCCGGCGTGCAGCGCGAGGTCGACCTCAGCGGCCTGGGCTCGGCGACCCTCGAGTTCACCTTCGAGACCAGCGCCGACGTCGACGCTGGCGAAGCGGTCACCGTCGATATCTCCAGCAACGGCGGCGGTACCTTCACAACCCTCGAAGTCCTCACCGGCATCGCGGGTGCGAGCACCCAAACCCGCAGCTTCAACATCGCCCCTTTCATCTCCGCCAACACGCGGGTGCGCTTCCGCATCACCACCGGCTACGGCGGCGCCAACGAGTCGATGCGCATCGACAACGTGCGCATTCAGGGTGCCGGCGGCGTGGCGCCTCAGGCCCTGCGCGTCACGGAGTACTTCGTCGGCGTGGGCGACTTCTCGGGCGCCGCCACCACCCTCGACCTGACCCTCAATCAGAACCTGGTCGCCGACTACTTTGTGATGGTTCAGGGCAGCGACGGCCAGGGGACCGGCGGCAACAATCTCGGCCCCGACGAGAACTTTGCGCGCCTGGTGGCCGACCCCTTCGGCACGGGGGATCTCGCGACCTCGGCCGGCGCCAACAGCATTCGGCTCCAGCGCGGTAACGGCGTCTTCAACTGGGTGGGCGTGGTCACCGTGGTCGAGTGCCTGGCCGACTGCGACGTCAACGGCTTCCGCCTGCGCTCGGTGGAGGAGGTCGTCCACACCGGCGCTTCCGTCACCGGCACCGATACCTCGGCCACGTCCTGGAGCGACCTCGGCCAGGTCATGCTGATGGGCGGCTATGCCGGCGCCGGCTGCCAGTCCGCGAACACCGACGAAGACAGCCACAACGAGTGCTTTACTCGCCTGGTGCCCTCCGGCAGCAACACCATCGGCTGGTCGCGGGACAACACCGGAGCCGTGGGTTTTGGGGAGTCCACCAGCACAGTCATGGTGCTCGAATGGGGCTCGACCTGGAACGTCGAGCGCGTGCGGGTTCAGGGAACCGTGGGTGGCGCCGGCGCCGACGCGACGGGCGAGTACGCCACCGCGGCCATCGGCTCCGTCGTGCGCGACAACACCTGGGTGTGGGGCACCGGCTTTACCAACGACAACGGCATCGGCGACTCCTCGGAAGGAGTGCTGATCACCCTGGGCGACGGCGTCAACCAGAACCCCACCGAGACCAGCGTTGCCGTGGGGCTGGAGTTCTCGCAGGCCCTCGACTTCGAGGTCTACGCCCTCAGCCACCCCAACCTGGCCGTGGACTACCGCTTCAAGGCTGACGGAAATACCAACGATCTGGTGGTGGACGTCACGGTCGACAGCGCCACCTCGGCCACGGGCCGCATGGCCCTTTCGACCAACGGCCAGGGCGGCGCCGGCGACGCCTTTCCCCGGCCTTTCTTCTCGGCCCGCTACCTCAACAACACCACCGTCCGCCTCGAGCGTCGCCGCTCGGGTCAGCCCTTCCCGGCCTGGGTTCAGGGCATCGACTTCTCGGCCGTCGTCGGCGCCGCCACGGGCTCCATCGCCGTCACGGTCGACAACGCCGGCGGCCTGAATCCGCAGCTGGTGAACGGCACGCCGGTCGACCTGATCGAGCCGGCGGACGGCTTCCAGCTGGAGCCGGGCGAGTCCCTCACCGTGACCTTCCAGGTGACCGTCGACTCGCCGGTGACCCTCGGCACCGTCGGCTTCACCTGCCCGTCCACGGTCGACAGCCTCGAGGGGCCGCCGGCGTCTGACAGCGCCTTCAACCTGGTCGGCCAGCCCGGCATCATCGGCGACTTCGTGTGGTTCGACGTCGACTCCGACGGCGTGCAGGATCCCGGCGAGCCCGGCATTCCGGGCGCCCGGGTGGTGCTCCACGAGGGCTCGAGCTGCGCCTCTCCGGTGCTCGAGACCGCGGTCACCGACGCCGACGGCTTCTACCTCTTCGACGACCTGCCGGCGGGCCCCTACTGCGTGGAGGTCTACGAGGAGACCCTGCCCACCGGCTACACCCTGACCACCGCCAATAACCCGACGACCCTCACCCTGGCGAGCGGCGCCACCGACGACACCGTCGACTTCGGCTACAGCGCCGATCAATGCCTGCCGGAGATCGGCTTCGAGCGCGACAGCCTCGGCAATCCGATGTTCGCCGGCCAAATCGTTGACACCGAATTCTCCTCGTGGGGCGTCACGATCAGCGCGACCGGCGGCTCGAACGAGCTGATGGTCTTCAACTCGCGCTCGCCCACCGGCGGCGATGCCGATCTCGGCACGCCCAACGAGAGCTTCGGCGGTCCGGGCATCGGCGCGGCCGGCGTCGCCGGCCAGCCCAACGAGAACCGCTTTGATCGCGGCAACGTCGGCGTCATCTCGGAAGACGGCGACTCCACCGACCCCGACGACAACGCCGGCGGCGGCACGATCATCTTCGAGTTCGATCGCGACGTGGAGTTCGACCTCATCGGCTTTGTCGACTCCGGCGATACGGCGGGCGTCGACACCGGCGAGATCCGCCTCTTCGACGTCGGCGGCACGCAGATCGGAACCGGCATCGCGGTGCCCGGCTCCGGCGACAACGGCGTCAACGTCGTCAGCTCGATCGGCGGTCTCGGCGTGCGCCGCGTGGAGCTGGAGTTCTTCGGCTCGGGCAGCGTCGACATCGTGCGCACCTGCCCGATCGTGCCGGTCACCGGCCGCCTCGGCGACCGCGTGTGGCTCGACATCGACGGCGACGGCCTGCAGGACGTCGGCGAGCCGGGCCTGGCCAACGTGCAGGTCACGCTCTTTGACGCCGGCCCCGACGGCGTGGTCGGCGGCGGCGACGACATCGCCATCGACGGCACCCTCACCGACGCCTTCGGCCTCTACCTCTTCACCGACCTGCCCCCGGGCAACTTCTACGTCGACGTCACCGACGCCACCGTGCCGACCGGCCTGACCCTGTCGCCGGGCAGCGTCGATCCGGCGCCGATCGTCGCCCTGCCGGCGGGCGGAACCGATCTGGACTCCGACTTTGGCTACACCAACGCCGCCGCCACCACCGCGGTGGTGGGCGATACGGTGTGGATCGACGACGACTCCGACGGCCTCCAGGATCCGGGCGAGCAGGGCGCCGCGGGGGTGACCCTGGAGCTGCGTTCTCCGGGCACGGACGGCGTTCTCGGCACGGTCGACGACGTCGTCGAGGCGACCACCACGACCAACGCCGACGGCCGCTACCTGTTCACCGGCGTGGCGCCGGGCGACTACGCGGTGGCGGTGACCGACACGGGCGGCGTGCTCACCGGCTTTACGCAGACCACCGGCCCGCAGAGCTCCACCAACCCGAGCACGCCCTTCACCGTGGCCGGCGGCGACGTCTACCTGCTCGCCGACTTCGGCTTCGACCGGGCCGGCCTCTTCGCGATCGACGACGTGGTTTGGTACGACGCGGACGGCGACGGCGTGCTGGATCCGGGCGAGCAGGGCCTCGGCGGCGTCACCGTCGATCTGCTCGACTCCGACGGCAACGTCGTGGCCTCCCAGACCACCGCCGCGGACGGCACCTTCCGCTTCGGCGGCCTCGAGAACGGCGACTACACCCTGCGGATTACCGACACCGGCTCCGAGCTGGCCGGCCTCGACTCCACCACCTTCCCGGCGTCCGTGCGCGAGCTGGACGTCACCCTGGCGGGCGCCGACGTCTCCGGCATCAACTTCGGCTACAACCAGGACGGCGTCTACGGCGACACGGTCTTCTCGGACAGCGACGGCGACGGCGTCCAGGACCCGGGCGAGCTGGGGATCGCCGGCGTCACGGTGCAGCTCTTCTTCGACGTCAACGCCAACGGCGTGCTCGAGATCGGCACCGATACGCTGATCGACACCGCGGTGACCGACGCCACCGGCGGCTATCTTTTCGAGGGGCTCTTTCCGGGCATTTACTTCGGCTCGGTCGACGACACCCAGGGCGCGCTCACCGGCTACACCGGCACCACCGTCGACGACGAGGTGGCCGCCGGCGACCAGATCCAGGGCGCGGTGCCCGCGGGAACCAGCTTCCTGCTCGGCGACTTCGGCTATCAGAACACCGCGCTGCCCAACATCTCGGGCAACGTGTTCGAGGACTTCGACCGCGACGGCATCGACGACGGCGCCATCGATCCCGGCATCGGCGGGGTCACCCTCGCTCTGCTCGACGCCTCCGGCACCGTGATCGCCACCACCACCACGGCGCCCAACGGCGACTACTCCTTCAACGACCTGCCGGCCGGCGACTACACCGTCACCGTGACCGACGACGCCGGCGTGCTCGACGATTTCGAGCTGACCAGCAACCTCGACGCCATCGACGTCACGGTGGTGGCCAGCGACATCACCGGCATCGACTTCGGCTATGCCCGCGATAGCTCGACGGCGGCGATCGGCGACTTCGTGTGGCTCGACGGCAACGGCGACGGCATCCAGGGCAGCGCCGAAAACGGCATCGCCGGGGTCACGGTCACCCTCTTCGATCCGGGCCCCGACGGCGTGGTCGGCACCGGCGACGACGTCAGTCTCGGCACCACCGTCACCGACGTCTCCGGGCGCTACCTCTTCCCGGGCCTCGTCGCCGGTCAGTACTACGCCGAGGTTGACACCACGACTCTGCCGAACGGCGGCGCCGACCTGGTCTCCACCACGCCGAATCCGTCGACCCTGATCGATCTGTCGGAGGGCGAGGTCTTCCTAGACGCCGACTTCGGCTTCGCCAGCGGCCCGGGCGTCGGCGCGATCGGCGACTTCGTGTGGTTCGACGCCGACGCCGACGGCATTCAGGATCCGGGCGAGCCGGGAATCGGCGGCGTCCAGATCGTGCTCACGGGCCCCGGCTGCGCCCCGTGCACGGCCGTCACCGACGCCGACGGCTCCTATCTCTTCACGGGCCTCATGCCGGGCAACTTCTCGGTGGACTTCAACCCCGCCACCGTGCCGCCGACCTACGGCACCATGGCGACCAACACCACCGGCCCGTGGTCGGTCGTGCTGGTAGCCGGCGAGATCGTTGCCTCGGCAGACTTCGGTCTGCCGGCGGGTACCGGCCTGTCGGGTTCGATCGGTGATCGGGTGTGGTTCGACACCGACGCGGACGGCGTGCAGGACGCCGGCGAGCCGGGCCTCTCGGGCGTCACCATCAACCTGCTCGACGCCGCCGGCACCACCCTCCTGGCCTCCACCGTCACCGGCGCTGACGGCGCCTACGACTTCACCGGCCTGCCGGCCGGAACCTACGTGGTCGACGTGACCGACGTGAACGGCGTTCTGACCACGCTCAACCTGACGGGCGGGGCCGATCCCACGGCGCCGATCGTGCTGGCGGCGGGCCAGGACTTCGACCTCGCCGACTTCGGCTACGCGCCCTCCGGCGGTGCCGGCACCATCGGCACCCACATCTGGCGCGACCTCGACGACGACGGTCTGCGCGAGGCGGGCGAGCCCGGCTTCGAGCGGGTGACCGTCGAGCTGTGGGTCGACGTCAACGGCAACGGCGTGATCGAGCCGGGCACCGACAACCTGGTGCGCACCGAGGTGACCGACGGCGAGGGTTTTTACGAGTTCCGCGGTCTGCCCGAGGGCGACTACCTGGTGCGTCCTACCGACGCCAACGGCGTGCTCGCGGGCTTTACCAAGACCTCCGGCACCGCCGGGGTGGACGAGAACAGCCAGGCCGTCCCGTATCCGGTCACCCTCAGCGCCGCCTCGCCCAACAACCTCACGGCGGACTTCGGCTACAGCGCCGCGGACGATCTGACCATCGCCGGCACCACCTTCTTCGACGTCGCCGGCAACGGCGTGCTCGAGCCGGTGGACGCCCGGGTGTCGGTGGTTCAGGTGCTGCTCTTCCGCGACCTCGACGGCGACGGCGTTCTCGACGGCGACGACGCCCTGATCGACTTCCAGCTGAGCGACGGCATGGGCGACTACCTGTTCACCGACCTGCCGCCGGGCGACTACATCGTGGCGGTCGACGCCACGGGCACCTTTGTCGACGGCGGCATCCAGACCACCCAGCTTCTGACCTCGAGCGTCGAGCCGGTCACCCTGGTGGCGGTCAACTCGGTCGACAACGACTTCGGCTTCACCCGCCCGGCCACCCTGGCCCTGGTGGGCGACGTCGAGGTGGTGGCCTCCGCGGACGGCCTGGTGCTGATCTTCGAGACCTCCTCGGAGGCGGGCACCGCGGGCTTCCGGGTGCTGCGCGATCTCGACGGCCGCTGGACGCCGGTGAGCGCCGAGCCGCTGCTCGCGCCCTTCGGCGCGCCTCAAGGCTCCGTCTACCGCCTGGTCGACGGCTTCGGCGGCGCGCCGGGCGACGCGGTGAGCTACCTGCTGCTCGAGGAGCAGCGGGTCGGACCGCCGCTCGAGCACGGCCCCTATAAGCTGACGGTGATCGAGCGGCCGCTGCTCAAGTCCATGGACGCCGGCGGCTTCGACGCCGAGCCTAGGCCGGCCCGCGCTTCGTGGCTGGCCCGCGCCGAGACCTACCGCCAAACCGGCGCGCAGCTCGCGAGCGTGCGCAAAAATGCCGGCGCCGCCCAGAAGGTCAAGCTGCTGGTGCGCCAAGACGGTCTGCAGCGGGTCTCCCTGGGCGATCTGGCCGCGGCCTTCGGCGCGTCGGAGGCGGACCTCGGCAGCCAGCTGCAGCGCGGCGACCTGCGCCTGCGGCGCGGCTCCGCGACGGTGGCCTACCGCGTGGCGGGCGGCGCCCTCGAGTTCATCGGCCGGTCGATCGACAGCCTCTACACCCTCGACGAGGTCTACTGGCTCGAGCCGGGTGCGGGTGAGCTGATGGGCGCCCGCGCCAACGGTCCCGCGTCGCCGGCCTCGGGCCAGAGCTTCGGCGAGGTGCGAAGCGTCGAGGAAGACGTCTTCGCCGGCACCTTCGTGGCGCGTGATCCCGAGCTGGACTACTGGCACTGGCGCGGCCTGGTGGCCGGCAACGCCGGCTTCGGCAGCTTCGGCTTCGATCTCGACCTGCCGGGTCTCGACGCGGCCGAGGACTCGACGCTCACGGTGAACTTCCGCGGCGCCAGCGAGACCCTGGTGCCCCTCGAGCATCACGCCGAGATCGAGATCGGCGGCGTCCTTTTGGGCGAGACCTTCTTCGACGACCTCGACGACCACAGCGTGACCCTCGACGTTCCCGCCGGGCTGCTCAACGCCGGCGTCAACACGGTCACGGTCAGGGCTCTGCTCGACACCGGAGCGGCCTCGGGCTTCTTCTACGTCGACAGCTTCGAGGTGGCCTATCGCCGCGCCCTGCGCGCCGAGCAGGACCGCCTCGAGGGCGGCTTCGAGGGCCGCAGCGAGGTCTCCGTCGAGGGTTTTGGAACCGCGGCCATCCAGGTCTTCGACGTCACCGACCCCGACAGGCCGACGGTGATTACCGACGCCCTGATCGACAGCGCCGCCGACGGCTCGTGGCGGGCGAGCTTCGCCCGGGCCGCGGGCGGCGAGGCCTTCCTGGCGTCGAGCGCCGCGGCGGCCTTCGCGCCTGAGATCGTCGTCGACTCGCCTTCGGACCTGCGCTCGGCCGACAACGAAGGCTTCTACCTGGTGCTCGCCACCGAGGAGCTGCGGGCGCCGGCCCAGCGCCTGGCCGACCTGCGCGGCGCCGAGCGCTCGGGTCTGGTGGTGCTGCTCGAAGACGTGATGGACGAGTTCAGCGACGGCGTCTTCGATCCCCGCGCCGTGCGCGACTTCCTCGCCCACGCCCTCTCCACCTGGGCCGAGCCGCCGCACTACCTGGTGCTCGCCGGCACCGGCCACTTCGACTACCGCGATCTGCTCGGCACCGGGGCCAACCCGATGCCGCCGCTGCTCGTCGGCACGCCCTTCGGCCTCTACTCCTCGGACGGCGCCTTCTCAGACCTTGACGGCGACCGAGTGCCCGACCTGCGCACCGGCCGCATCCCGGTCCTCAGCGCCGCCGAGCTGGACGCCTACGTCAGCAAGGTGGAGGCGTACGAGGCCTCCGAGGGCTCGTGGTCCGAGCGCGTGCTGCTGCTCACCGACAACGTGGACGCCGGCGGCAACTTCCCCGACAACACCTCGCGGGTGGCCGCCGCGCTGCCCGACGAGGTGCGCAGCGAGTCGATCTCCCTCGACGAGCTGACCCTGTCCACGGCCCGCCAGCGCCTCTTCGAGGCCCTCGAAGAAGGCGTCGGCCTGGTCAATTGGGTCGGTCACGGCGGCCTCGACCGCCTGGCGGACGAGGGCTTCCTGGTCTCGTCCGACGTTCCGGGCCTGGGCGATCCGTCGACCCTGCCGATCGTCGCCACCTTAAGCTGCAACATCGCCCGCTTCGAGCTGCCCGGCTTCGACGCCCTGTCGGAAGACCTGGTGCTCGAGCCCGCGGGCGGCGCGGTGGCGGTGTGGGCGCCCTCGGGCGAGGCGATGGACTTCGACAGCCATCGCGCCGACCTGATCCTGGCCGAGGAGGCGTTCTCGCCCCTCAACCGGACCCTGGGCGACATCATCCAGTCGGTTCTGGTGCGCTTCGGCGACACCGCGGTGCTGCCCTACAGCGTGCAGATCTACAACCTGATCGGCGATCCCGCCCTGGTGCCGAGGCTGCCGGTGACAGACATCGGCCGGCCCGTGGTGGACGTCGCCCTCGACCTGCGCGTCGCTCCTACCGCCGAGGATCCGGAGAACAGCCTGACCTTCGGCCTCACGGTCAGCAACGACGGCCCCAACACCGCCCGCGAAATCGCGGTGTCGAGCCCGTCGCCGGCGTCCCTCGAGAGCTGCCAGTGGACCTGCGACGCGCCTCGAGGCACGGCGTGCGACCTTTCGGGATCGCGTTTCAGCCTCCAGGCGGTGGTCGACCTGCCGGCCTTGACCGCGGTTGAGATCACCGGCGTCTGCCGCCTCGCTTCTGAGTTCGAGGGCATGGTGGCGCGCAGCGCGCGGGCCGAGCTGCCGGCTCCGTCCGAGGACCTCGACCTCCTGAACAACCAGGCCACCGCCGAGATCGAGGTCGGCGGCCTGCCGGCGCTGATCTTCGAGGGCGACTTCGAGAGCGGCACCACCCGGAGGTGGTCGCTCACCGTGGGCGACTGACGGTCTCGGGGCCCCTTCGCGGGGGCGTCCCAGGCACCCACAGGCAC
>JBCCLG010000111.1:0-10436 GCA_039027015.1 Acidobacteriota bacterium
GCTGCGTTCTACCTCCACCTCCTCCCCTTCTCTGCTCCTCCGGAACAAAGAGTTCTCCGCCGAGCCAGATCTTCGGACTGAGTCTCGAGGACAGCAGCACTCTTCCCGAGCGTCCAGCAAGCCGGCGTCCAGCAAGCCCAGGCACTCGCGCCTCCGCGAACTGGAGCCCAGGCACGCAGACCCCCCCCGCCAGGCGCCGCCGCAGTAGTACGGGGCGGCAGGATCCCGCAAGCTTGAGGCTCCCCACACGCCCCGGGCGCCGCAGCGAAGGTGCGGGTCAGCAGAATCCCGCGAGCCTGAGGATCCGCACGCAGCCCCCCGGGCGCCGCAGCGAAGGTGCGGGTCAGCAGAATCCCGCGAGCGAGGCTGGGTAGTCGTGGGCTCTAGCGCTCAGCAACCTCAATCTTGGTAGAGAGAATCTTGCCAGAAGCCACGTCGTAGATCGAAACCACCAGGTCATGCCGCTGATTGCGCAGCTTGAGGCTGGTCTCGTAGACGGTTTTGGCTCCCTCCTTAGGCTGCTCCCTGGCCATGAAGGTCAAGGGCACCACCGGAATCTCGGCCTCGTTCCCGCGCTCGTCGAGAACCGCAACGCGCAGCTCGAGCTGGGCGAGGAGCCCCTTCGCCTGGGGCAGGAAGGTCACCTCGTCCATGGGGATCGTCAGAGAGAGGGGCACCTCGCGCTTGCCCCAGCCCGAGCGCTTGCCGCGCCCCACCTCGGCGGCGAGCGGCACCGCCGCCGGCGCGTCGCCGAAGCGCAGAGCGCTTTCCACCATCAGGGTGACCTCGGCCTGGCGAGAGAGATCCGAGTAGCCCTCGCGGCTGCGCACGTCGAGCCCGCGGCGCTTGACGTCGACCTCGATCTCGTGGTCCGTGTCGTCGCCCTGCCAGTTGGGGGTGAAGCCGATCCAATAATACGAGCGGGTATCCGCCACCACGCGCTCGAAGGCGGAGTCGCGGGCGCCGTCGATGAACGCCCGGCCGCCGGTTTGGTTGGCCAGGCTGAGCAGGGAGAACTCCGACTCCTGCTCGCGAAAGGCCGCGTCTTCCCGACGACGCTCGGCGATCTCGAGGGTCGGATCGCTGATGTCGACGGCGCGGTTGAAAACGCCCGGAACGTCGACCGGATACAGGGTGTAAGAGAGCAGGTTGGCGGTCTCCACCAGGTCGCCGATCAGCTGCTGGCCGTAGGAGATGCGCTGGGTGTAGACGTCGATCGCCCGCGCGGGATCGGTCACCACGTAGCGCGCGGGATCGTTGGGCCAGCCGCCCGAGAGCAGCAGCATCACCTTGCGTCCCGGCGGGTTGGCAAAGCCCCGCAGGGTTGCCGAAGCCGCCTTGATGGCGCTCTCAACCTGCTGGGAAATCAGTCGCGCGTACTGCTCCTCCTCGAGATCGAGCCCCTGGACGTTCGGGTCCACCAGCGGCGCGCCGGTGAGCAGATCCTGACGGTCGAGGGTGGAGCGAGTGTCGTAGGCGCGCTCTTCGGCGAGGCGCTGGAGCCCCTGGGCCTCGGTGCGCTGGGCCGCTTTGAAAGCCCGCGTGAGCGCCGGCACGCTGCCCGACCAATTGGTCAGCATGTCGACCTTCTTGCCGTCGTAGGCGACGATCGCCATGCGATCTTCAACGGCCAGATTGGGCAGCTGCTCGATCAGGCCGTCGATCACGCGGTTGCGGTCTCGGTCGACCGAGAAAAAGTTGTCGATAAAAACCAGATAGCTCGTGCTGACCGGCTCGCCGGGCGCGAGGGCCGGCACCGTGCCGTCGCCGCCGTCGCTCGGGGGCAGCACCGCCGTGCCGCCGAAGACCTCGGTGAAGTACTCGATCGGTACCTCTTCGCCGTCGACCTCGAGCACGAAGTCTTCGGCCTTCAGGCCGCGCACGCGCTCACCCTGCTCGGTGACCACGACCTCGATGTTGACCACGCGCACGTCGATCACCTCGCCGAAGGCGTTGTCGTCCTGGGCCGCGAGGGGCGAGGCGAGGGCCGCGGCGAGCAGAGCCGCGCAGATCAGCGTTGACGAGAGGCGGGACGTGAAGCGGCGACGGTGCGGGGATCGGGTGTCAGGCATGTGTTTTCTCCGTCTACTTGGGGCTCTCGGCGAAACGCCGTCGAGGCGTCCGCCCAGCGGGGCTTGGTCGCCATGGAGAGCGTCGTGCGGCTGCGCAAAATCCTTCGTTTATCGCGGGTCTGCGGATGGGTCGTAGTCGATTCGCCGAGCGAAGAGTGCGTCGCTCAGCGGGTCGTGCACGGCGATCAAAAGGCGGTGCTGACGCTCGCGCAGCTCCAGGCGGGTGCGCCAGCGCACGGCGCCCTCGCTCACCTGATCGCGCCGGATCTCGAGCGGCACCAGCGGGATCTCCGTCGAGTCTCCGCGATCGTCGGTCGCCGCCACCCGCAGCTCCAGGCGGGCGATCCCGCCTTCGCCGGCGGGCAGAAAAGAGAGACTCTCGGCCGGAATCTGCAGCTCCACGGGCACCACGACCCGACCCCGGCCAGCGCGCTCGGCGCCTCCCAGGGTCACGGCGAATCCGTCACCCGAAGGCAGCGGAAGCTCGAAGAGATGCGCGCTTTCCACCTGCATGGCCGCGCGCGCGGAGCGGGAGAGATCCTGAAAGCCCGAGCGGGTGCGAATCCTGACCCGCCGGCTACCCGACACCGCCGCCGGGTCGACCTCGATCTCAACCCTTCTGCGGCGATCGTCGCCTCGCCAGGCCGGCGAAAAGCCGATCCAATAGTAGGAGCGCGTATCCTCTCGAACTTTGGTCAGGGCGCTGCGGCTGGCGCCGTCGAGCAGCGCGAGTCCGCCGGTGTCCGCGGCCATCGAGCGCATCAAATCCTCTGCCGAGCGCTCGCGCTCCTCGAGCGTCTGCCGCTGGATGAGGGCCCTGCCGAGACTGCCGGCGGCGGCGGCACCGAAAGCGCGGCTCTCCACGCCGCCGAGATCCACCGGATAAATCGAGTAGCCGAGCCGGTTGGCCGTCTCGACCGCGGGCGCGAAGAGTCCCCGAGCCCGGTCTTCGAGGCGCAGACGCTCGAGCTCGCCGCCCTGCCGGGCGAAAGCGCGCGGAACGGGCGGCAGCCCGCCGGAGAGAAAAAGCAGCACCTTCCGTCCGGGCGGCTGGGCGAAACCGCGCAGGGCCGAGGTCAGCGCCGAGCCCAGACGTACGGCCCGCCCCGACGCCCCGTCGAGGGGGTCGAAAACACGGTCTGTCGAGCGGTCGAAGCCGCGGCTGGCGCCCGAAAATCCGATGGTCGAGAAGCTGGATCCGCTGCCCGGTGAGCGGCGGTCGTAGCGCCTCTCGGACTCGACTCGGCTCCACTCGCTGAGACGCTGAAGACCGTAGGCCGGGCGATTCATGGCCCGGCGCAGAACCCGGCCCAGCTCCTCGTCGCCGGGCCGCCAGCACGAGAGCAGCTCCACCCGTTGACCGTTCCATCCGACCACCGCGACGCGGTCCTGAGGGCCCAGCTGCCGGGCCTGATCCGCGATGCGGCGCAGCACGGCGTTGCGGCGCGCCGGGATGGTGAATTCATCGTCGATGAAGATCAGGAATCGGGTCGCCACCGCCTTGCCGGTCGGCGCCGACGGGAGCGCCAGGGAGGCGGAGGTCCCGTCGCCGGAACCACCGGACTCGAGAGCGCCCTCAGAGTCCACGGCCACGCCGCCGCGGATCTCGGAGAAGTACTCGATCGGCACCTCCTCGCCGTCGACCCGCAGGCGGAAGTCTTCGGCCCTGAGGTTCTCGACGCGCTCGCCGGCGCGGGTCACCACGGCCTCGAGATGCACTACCCGTACGTCGAGCCGCTCGGTAAAGCCGGCGGGCTCCTCGGCCGCCGCCGGCCGGGCGAGGAGCGCGGCCGCAGCCGCCGCGGCGCACAGCGCCAGAGCGGAGCTTCGCCCGGAGCGGAAGGGGCTGACAGAGGGGTGTGGGGTGAGGTTCACTGGGGTGGGCTCGCGGCGATGCGCTTCTGAAAAGGGCCGGCGAGGGGATGGGAGGTCCTCGCGGTGCGGAGCGGAACGACGCGGCACGCGTCGCCTGTTGAGAGAAGCAAACATGATGCCGATCGGCCCGCCGCCTCGGCGCCTCTTCGCGCGCCATCCCGGAGCGGGCGTTGGCCAGGCCCACCGGGCCTTGCGACGCGCGGAGGAGCCGAAGCTTCAGGGCATCCCGCGCGCCTTATCGTCCTCTCGAGAGGACATCTCCGCACGCTCCCGAGGCGCGCCGACGCTCGCTTGTCGGCCCCAGGGGCCCTTGCTATTCTCGCCGACCCGTCGCCCGGCCTCGGACGCATGAAGAATCGGAGCTGGGAAGCCACTCCAAGGGAGCCACGATGCGCTACAACCCCGCAGAAATCGAGCCGCAATGGCAGAAGACCTGGGATCGAAAATCGGCCTACAGAACGCCGACGGATCTCGAGGAGCTGAAGGCCAAGCCCAAATTCTACGTTCTCGACATGTTTCCCTATCCGTCGGGAGCCGGCCTGCACGTTGGGCATGCGGAAGGATACACCGCCACCGACGTGGTCGCTCGATTCAAGCGCATGACCGGGCACCACGTGCTGCACCCCATGGGCTGGGACGCCTTTGGCCTGCCGGCCGAGCGAGCCGCCGTGCGCGAGGGCATTCACCCCGCCGTCATCACCCAGCGCAACGTCGATAATTTTCGGCGCCAAATCAAGCGCCTGGGCTTCTCCTACGACTGGGAACGCGAACTCTCGACCTCGAGCGAGGAGTATTACCGCTGGACCCAGTGGATCTTCCTCAAGCTCTACGAAAAGGACCTCGCCTACCTCGCGGAGGTGCCGGTCAACTGGTGCCCGGCACTCGGCACGGTGCTGGCGAACGAGGAGGTCAAGGACGGCAAGTACGTCGAGACCGGCGATCCCGTCGAGCGGCGGAATATGCGCCAGTGGATGCTCAAGATCACGGCCTACGCCGAGGAGCTGCTCGAGGAGCTCGACCTGGTCGACTGGCCCGAGTCGGTCAAAGAGATGCAGCGCAACTGGATCGGCCGCTCGACCGGCGCCGACGTCATCTTCCGCATCGAGGGCGACTCTCAAGGCCGCAACTTCGAGGTCTTCACCACCCGCCCGGACACCCTCTTCGGCGCCACCTATTGCGTGCTGGCTCCGGAGCATCCGCTGGTCGCCGAGCTGACCACCGAGGACCAGCGCGAGGCGGTGGAGGCCTATGTGGCGAGCGCGGCCCAGAAGACCGACCTGCTGCGCACCGACCTCGCCAAAGAGAAGACCGGCGTCTTCACGGGTGCCTTCGCCACCAACCCGGTGAACGGCGAGGCGCTGCCGATCTGGGTGGCCGACTACGTGCTCATGACCTACGGCACCGGCGCCATCATGGCGGTGCCGGGTCAGGATCAGCGCGACTGGGATTTTGCCAAGGCCTTCGACCTGCCGATCGTGCGCACGGTCGAGCCTCCCGCCGACTTCGACGGCGAGGCCTATACCGGCGAGGGCGCGGCGATCAACTCCGGCTTTCTCGACGGTCTCGAGGTCGAGGAAGCCAAGTCGACGATTATCGAGTGGCTCGAGAAGAAAGGCCTCGGGAAACCGCGGGTGCAGTACAAGCTGCGCGACTGGCTCTTCTCGCGCCAGCGCTATTGGGGCGAACCCTTCCCCATCGCCCACGCCGAGGCAGCCGACGGCGGTCGCGAGGTGATTCCGCTGGCCGCCGAGCTGCTGCCCGTGACTCTGCCGCCGGTAGACGAGTACCGCCCGACCGACGACGGCCAGCCGCCCCTGGCGCGCGCCGATGCGGAGTGGCTCGAGTTCGAGCTGCCCGACGGAAGGCGGGCCGTGCGCGAAACCAACACCATGCCCCAATGGGCGGGTTCCTGCTGGTACTACCTGCGCTTCGTGGACCCGCGCAACGCGGAGCAGCCCTGGGACCCTGAGATCGAGAAATATTGGATGCCCGTCGACCTCTACGTCGGCGGCGTCGAGCACGCGGTGCTCCACCTCCTCTACGCCCGCTTTTGGCACAAGGTGCTTCACGACTGCGGCCTCGTCTCGACCCGCGAGCCCTTCCAGAAGCTGTTCAACCAAGGCATGATCCTGGCCACCAGCTACCGCGACCAGGCCGGCAAATACTGGCATCGCGACCAGATCGAGGAGCGCTCGGGAGAGTTTTACGCGCCGCAGCAGGCCGAGCCCCTGTCGGTGCAGGTCGAGCGCATGGGCAAGTCCAAGCTCAACGGCGTCGATCCCATGGAGGTGATCGCCGAATACGGAGCGGACGCCGTGCGCCTCTACGAGCTATTCATGGGCCCCCTCGAGCAGACCAAGCCGTGGCAGATGGAGGGCGTTGAGGGCATCTACCGATTCCTCGCCCGAGTGTGGCGCCTCGGGGTCGACGAGCGCACCGGCGAGCTGGCCTCGAAGGTGGTGGACGAGTCCGCCGAGAGCGCTCCTGCGCTTCAGAAGGCCCTGCACAAGACGATCAAGAAGGCCCACGAGGACACCGAGGGACTGCGCTTCAACACGGCGATCTCGCAGATGATGATCTTCGTCAACGAAGCGACGGGCGCCGAGCGCATTCCGCGGGTGATCCTGCAGGACTTCTGCCGCGTGCTGGCGCCCTACGCGCCGCACCTCGCCGAAGAGCTGTGGCATCGCCTGGCCCAGGGCGGCGACGCCGGGCTCGTGGTGCAGCAGCCTTGGCCCGAGCACGACGAAGCGCTCTGCGTGGAGGACACCGTGACGGTGGTCGTTCAGGTCAACGGCAAGGTGCGCGACCGACTCGAGGTCGCGAAGACGGTCGGTCGCGAGGAGCTGGAGCGCCTGGCCCTCGAGTCCGAGAAGGCGGCCCGCTTCACCGACGGCAAAACGCCGCGCAAGGTGATCGTGGTGCCCGGCCGGCTGGTCAATATCGTGGTGGCGTAGCGAGCAGGGCGCTCAGCCCATCAGCACGAAGGCCAGCCGGCACAGGCTGCCGACGCACACGGCGGCCACCGCCGGCCACAGGCTGAGCGAACGTTCGCGGATTGCCCCGAGCACCAGCCCCACCGCGAAGGCGCCTGCCGCGACCACGGCCCAGGAGAAGGATTCCACGGCCTCAGGCGTGGCGAGCGGCGCGGTCCACCAGGTGAGCGCCGCGGTGCAGGCCGCGGCGTAGAGCACCGCGGCCGCTAGATTGGGCAGCGAGAGAAACCAGCCGCCGCCGACCGCCTGTACGCGATGATCGAGGATCAGAAGACCGTGCACCAGGCCCCGCATGACCAGCTCGAGGGCGGCGCCGGTGAGCAGCACGGCGGCGAGGGCCAGAGCCAATTCCGAGCGCTCCTGGGGCAGCTCTCGGGGCATCCAGGTCGTGACCAGGGCCACCCCGGCGATGGCGACGGGTATCAGCGGCCACCAGTCGCGGCCGGCGGGCAGGCGCCAGCCGTAGAGCCACACCCAGCCGCGAGACAGCTGGCGGGTGAGGAGCCACGCGCCGAGCGCGGCGGTGAGCGCGGCGACCAGCATTTCCAGCGTCGGCGCGGGGCCGCCCTCGGAGGCGACGAAGAAGCGCAGTGAAACCACCGCGATGCCGGCGGCGAGCCCGAGCACCAGAACCCAGAGGACCGAGGTCGCGAGCCTCTGGAGCTGCTGGGCCGGCCGCACCTTCTTGTAGGTCAGCTTCAGGATCTTGCCGATCTCGCGCGGCGTGAGACCGGTGCCCGTCGGGCGCGGGGAGCCGCCGATATCGTCGGAGCCTCCCCACCTCTTGGCAGGCGGCTTGCCGTCCACCGCGGGGTCGAGCAGGTTGAGTTTGTCGTAGGCCTCGGCGAGGTCGATTCCCGACAGGGCCGCAGCGCGCCTCAGGGTGAACTGGTTCGACTCCTTCTCGAGCGCGATGATGCCGAGGCGCTCGCCCCACACCTTCTTGAGGCGCTTCTCGACCTCGTAGATGCCCGACTGGTCGCGGCACACCACGGCGACCCGCTCGGTGCCGATCTCGACGTGGCCGTACTCCTCCTCCACGAAGGCGTAGTCCCGAAAGTCGCTGCCCTGATAGACCAGCTCGTCGACCTCGCGGAGCATCTCGCGGGTGTAGTGCAGCGGCTCGCTTTCGGCCCAGGCGCCGGTCTTCTTCGCCTCCAGCTCCTTGCGGTGCAGCGCGTCGAGCCGCTCTTTCTCGACCTGGAGCGCCTCCTGGGGAAGACCGCACAGCTCGGCGAGCTCATAGCCGTTGGCGTCGATGGCGCCCTCAAGGCGCAGCAGGGGCACGATGCGATCGCGGGTTTCGGCCCCGAATTCGCGCAAACGCCGATAGTTGAGCAGCACCCAGATCGCGAAGACGGTGTCGAGGTCCGGCTCGTTGGCGTAGACCGTCCAGTCGCCCTTGTCGAGCTCCAGGCCCTTGTGCACCAGAATGAGCGCCTGCTCGCAGGTCGCGAGCGTAAAGGCGCGCAGACACGATTCGTGATGGTCCAGGTTGTAGAGGTGGGCCGCGTCGTCGATCAAGGGCGAGAAGGCGCCGGCACCGTCGAGCAGGATCGAGCGTTCGGGGAGCTTGCGGGCCTCGGCCTCTGAGAATGAGAACCGGCGATCCAGATGCAGGGTCAGTCCAGGCGCCTCGCGACACACCAGCACCTGCACGCCGTCGCGCTCGCGAATATCGTAGCGATTGGGCAAATCGGAGGCCGAAGACGGCGGCTGCAGCACCGAGGACTCGACGGCCAGCGGCCCGCTGCGGCGAGGCAGCGCCTCGCTCGTCGCGGCCAAGTCGGGGCCCCGCGCGGGCACCTTCGTTGCGTCCCTGGATTTCACGTCTTCGAGTCCTCGTGGCAGCGGATTATAGCCCCACCCTCCAACCCGGCGGCGTCACCCGCCGCCACGCAAGACGGCGCCGCCGAGGCTTTAGGGGAAGACTTCCGCCGCGCCCTTCTCGTCATCGAGGGCGTCGCGCACTCTTTGCGCCAGGCCGCGCGGCGAGAAGGGCTTTTGGATCAGGACACCCGAGGATTTGCCGAGGCGGGCGCCGAGAATCGACTCTTCGTTGTAGCCCGACATGAAGAGCACCCGCACGCCCGGCCGCACGGTCTTGAGGCGCTCGGCGAGCTCGGTACCCTTCATCTGCGGCATCACAACGTCCGTGAGGAGCAGATCGATCGGCCCCTCGAAGGACTCGATATTGTGCAGGGCCTCCACGCCGTTGCTGGCCTCCAGCACCTCGTAACCGTTGGAGCGGAGAATCTCGCAGGCTACGGTGCGCACGCTCGCCTCGTCTTCGACCACGAAGATGGTCTCGTGTCCGGCGCTGTCCCCCGCGCGGCTCGCCGCTTCGCCGAGGGCGATTTGCGGCGTCTCGTAGCAGGCGGGCAGATGGATCTTGAAGGTCGTGCCTCGGCCCACCTCGCTGGCCACCTCGATTCGGCCGCCACTCTGGTTGATGATGCCGTAGACCATGGACAGACCGAGACCCGTGCCTTTGCCCAGCTCCTTGGTGGTGAAATAGGGCTCGAAGATCTGCGACAGAAGAGCCGGCTCAACCCCGGTTCCGGTATCCACCACCTCCATCACCACCAACTCGCCCGGGGCCAGGGTGCACAGGTGCCCGATGTCGATCTCTTAATGGAGCGTGCGGCTGAAAGTCGAGATGGTGAGCGAGCCCCCCTTCGGCATGGCGTCGCGGGCGTTGACGGCCAGATTCATGATCACCTGGCCGATCTGCCCGGGATCGACCTTGACCGGCGGCAGGTCCGGGGCGAGCCGGGTGATCAGCTCAACGTCTTCGCTGGTCAGCCTGCGGAGCATCTTCTCAACGTCGGCCACCACCTCGCTGAGGTCCATGACCCGCGCCTCCATCACCTGCTGGCGCGAAAAGGCGAGGAGCTGCTTGGTCAGGGAAGCCGCGCGCCGGCCGGCGTCGCGGATATCGCCCAGGTATTTCGTCAGCCGCTCATCGTCGGCGTAGCTGGCCACGAGCAGCGAGCTGTAGCCGAGGATCACCGAGAGGATGTTGTTGAAATCGTGGGCCACGCCGGCCGACAGCCGGCCCACGGCCTCCATCTTTTGGCTTTGGATGAGCTGCGCCTGGAGCCGCTGGTTCTCCGCGACCTCCTGCCGCGCCATTTCGATCAGCCGCACGTTCTCGGTCACCGGGCCGATTTGATTCGCCAGGCTGTTGAGCAGCTCGATATCGGAACGCGGATAGTAGTCGTCGGGGTCGCGCCGGCCTAGCAGCCAGAAGCCTATGACTCTCTCCTGGGTGGCGAGGGGCACGATGAGGCGAACCCAGCCTAGAGGCTCGTCCGAGCGCGGCGCCAGGTTCGCGTTGAGGCGGCAGGTTCGGCGAAGCCGCCGCACGTCCTCCAGCGTGACCCCGCCGGCTCCGGCCTCGCCATCTCCCTGCTCGTACACCGCGTCCAGGCCCTCGTCATCGAGGAGATAGAGAGCCGAGCTGCGGATCAGCAGAGTCGGCAAAACCTCA
>JBCCLG010000112.1:0-10434 GCA_039027015.1 Acidobacteriota bacterium
ATTCCCGCGGCGATCAGGAGATCGCCCAATTTGTCCTGCTGCGGGGTCCACGCCGAGACGATCTTCCCGTCGTGGAAGGCGATCTCGGCTCGATGGTCGTCGTCCCGCCGCCACATATATAGGGTGCCGGTGCGTCGCCCGAGATGGACGAACTGCAGCACATCGGCCAGGGGCAGGTCTTCCAGAACGCCGTTGATGCTCATCGTGGGAAGGTCCGGGCGAAGCGTTGCGGCACGGGCAGCGGATCGCGCCGCCAGGCGAGCGGTCTCGCGGACGATCGGGCCCGCGAGGCCGCGGCTCCGGTGCCGAATCAGTCGAACGCAATCGCCGCCGGAGTTCTAGGTCTAGTATCAGCAGATGGAATCTAAGTCCTGGCCATGCTAACCCAATCACTCCGGACCGCCAACTCCGCGGGTCCGCTACAATTCCGGGTCCGCGGGCGCCCCTCTGCACCCATCTCTGCACCCATCTCTGCACCCCGCCCCTTCGCCGACGCCTCGCCGCCAACCGATGCTCGAACACCTCAGCCAGCTGCTGGCGACCTTCAGCTTCTTCGCCAACCCCGAATTCTGGAAATACGCCTCGATTCCCGTAGTCGCGGGCGTGGTCGGCTGGGGCACCAATTGGGCGGCCATCGAGCTGACCTTCAAGCCCGTGGAGTGGCGGGGGATACGGCCAATTTTTGGCTGGCAGGGCATCATTCCGGCCAAGGCGGAGCGCATGGCGAGCATTTTCGTCGACTCGACGATGATCAAGCTCGGAACGCTGCAGGAGCTCTTCCAGGAGATGGAGCCCGACAAGATCTCCGCGCAGATCGTCAAGGTGCTCGGGCCGCGCATGCAGCGCTACACCGACGAGATCATGTTTCTCCAGGGCGACGAAGTGTGGCGCTCGACCCCCGAGGCGATCAAGAAGCGCATCTATAGCCGCGTGCGCAGCCGCCTGCCCGCGATGGTCGACGGCCTGCTGCAGGAGGCCAGCGAAGACATCGAGAACCTGGTGGACTTCAAGCAGATGATCGTCAGCCGGCTGACCGAAGATCGGGCGCTGCTCAACCGCATGTTCCTGGAGTCGGGCCG
This sequence comes from Acidobacteriota bacterium, assembly GCA_039027015.1. GTDB lineage: Bacteria > Acidobacteriota > Thermoanaerobaculia > Multivoradales > J023 > JAUIJL01. The sequence goes on from JBCCLG010000112.1 coordinate 1,080, forward strand.
GGAGGAGTTTCGCTTCATCATCAGGTCGGGCCTCTACTTCGGCTTTCTCTTCGGCCTGGTCCAGCTGGCGGTTTGGGTCTTCCTCCCCGCCTGGTGGGTGCTGCCGACCTTCGGGGTCATCGTGGGCTTCGCCACCAACTGGATCGCCATCAACGTGATCTTTCGCCCCCTCCACCCCAGGAAGATCGGGCCTTTCACCCTCCAGGGAATCTTTCTCAGGCGGCAGAAGGAGGTGGCAGGGGTCTGGTGCGCGCTGGTCACCACCGAGATCGTCAGCATCCGCGCGATCATCCACGCGATGATTTACGGGCCGCTGCGCGAGCGCTCCCACGAGCTGATCCGGCGACGCATCGAGCCCCTGGTGGAGGAGGCCATCGCGCCCTTCGAGCTGCCGGTGGAGCTGGCGATCGGCCGCGCGCGGCTGGGCCGCATCCGCGAGCAGATCGGCCGCAAGTCGATCGAGGTGTCCACCGCGCCGTTCGACGACTGGCGCTTCAACCAGGACCGCTCGGCGCGCATCGAGGAGCTGCTGCGCCAGCGCATGGAGGAGATGACGCCCGACGAATTCCAGGGCCTGCTGCGGCCCTGCTTTCAGGAGGACGAGCTGAAGCTCATCCTGGTGGGCGCGGCTCTCGGCTTTTTGGCCGGCCTCGGTCAGCTCTACCTCGTGTTCGGCGGCCCGATCTAGGGACCTAAACGCACGAACGGCGACGCCTCGAGATCGAGACGCCGCCGCTTCGGGGGTAGCAGCCCCCGCTTGGGTTTAGAAGTCGAACTTCAGGTCGAAGCGGAGCCCGCCGCGGGAGTCGAAGCGCGCGCGGCCGTAGAGCTTCCCTTCGCAGTAGGCGTAGGGCCGGTACTCCACGCGATCGTGATGGTAGACCGGGAAGAGGTAGACCTCGTACCAGCGGCCGTCGGACGCGTGGTAGACCCGGTCGTAGTAATAGTCGCTATATCCGTAGCCGCCCACCGCGCGCGGGATGTCGAAGCGCCGCCCGCCGTAACCGTTGCCGTAGCGGATGTAGATGCCGCCTCGGTAGTCGCACTCAAACCAGGGCCGTGACCTGCTGTAGCGGTGGTCCCGATGGCTGTATTTGCGGTCGTAGCGGCGGTCATACCTGCGGTCGTAGCGACGGTCGTATTTGCGGTCATATCTGCTGTCGTAGCGACGGTCGTATTTGCGGTCATACCTGCGATCGTAGCGACGGTCGTATTTGCGGTCATACCTGCGATCGTAACGACGGTCGTATTTGCGGTCGTGCCGGCGGTCGTAGCGGCGATCGCGACGGTCGTAGCGGCGGTCGCCGTCCCTGTGGTGGACGGGCACAACCGAGCTTTCGTAGTTCTGCTCGGCTGAGCGAGGAACTTGGTGCCTGCTCACGCGCCCGTTGTCGTAGGAGCGGCTCGAGCTGAGCTGCTGCGCTTCCTGATCGCGGCGCTCGACCCGGTCCTCCTGCTCCCGGGCCTGTGCCGGGAGCGCCATCAGCGGGAGTATCAAGGTCGCCAGACCCAAGAGTGAGATTCTGTGAGAGCGGTGGATTTGGGATGTTTGAATCATCTTGAATTACCTCCTGCCCACCTAAACAGCAAGCGCCGTGCCACGGTCCTGTAAGCCCGAAAAACCCCTGTTTTCTCTGCGTTTTCGCGGTCCTGCGCTTCAGCACCGTCCCGTCCCTTCGTCCCCTCTCCGAGACGCTGACTCGCCGCCCGAGGACGTCCATGGCCAGGGCCGAGCCGGACCCAGAGGCGGCTGAAAGCACCCTCGCGCGTGCCGAGACGGCAGCGCGCCCGCGAGAACCGCCTCGGTGCTACCATCACCGGGCTTTGAGAACGCGCCTCCCCTGTTCCCACCACCTCGCTCAGGAGTTTCAATATGAGCAAGCCTGTTCGTGTCGCGATCACCGGCGCCGCCGGCGCGATCGGATACCAACTCTGTTTTCGCATCGCCTCCGGTCAACTCCTGGGAGCAGACCGCCCGGTCAGCCTCCAGCTTCTCGAGATCCCGCCCGCCCTGCCCGCCCTCGACGGCGTCGTCATGGAGCTGCGCGACTGCGCTTTTCCGTCGCTGCACGAAATCGTCACCAGCTCCGACCCCAACGAGGCCTTTGACGGCACCGACATCGCCATCCTGGTGGGCGCCAGGCCGCGCGGCCCGGGCATGGAGCGCAAGGACCTGCTGCAGGCCAACGCCCAGATTTTCTCCGTGCAGGGCGAGGCCCTCAACGACCATGCCTCTCCGGACGTGCGCGTGCTCGTGGTGGGCAACCCCGCCAACACCAACGCGCTGATCACCGCCGCCAACGCGCCCAAACTCGATCCTCGGCAAATCACCGCCATGACCCGCCTCGACCACAACCGCGCGATCAGCCAGCTGGCCGATCAAACGGGCAGCCACCCCACCGACGTTCAGGGGCTGATCATTTGGGGCAACCACTCGGCGACCCAATACCCGGACCTTCACCACACCACGGTGGGCGGCAAGGCCGCGACCGAGCTGGTGGAGGCAGACTGGATTCGCGACGATTTCATTCCCACCGTGCAGCAGCGGGGAGCCGCGATCATCAAGGCGCGCGGCGCCTCCTCGGCGGCTTCCGCGGCGTCGGCGGCCATCGATCACGTGCACGACTGGTTTCTCGGTTCACCCGAGGGTGATTGGGTGAGCATGGCCGTGCCGTCGGACGGCAGCTACGGGATCGACGAAGGCGTCGTCTACTCCTTCCCGGTCACCTGCGGCAACGGCGACTACGAGATCGTTCAGGGCCTGGAGATCAACGACTTCAGCCGCGAGCGCATGACCGCCACCGATCAAGAGCTGCGCGAGGAGCGCGAGGGAGTCGCAGAGCTGCTTCCGGGCTAGCTCGGGACGCGCGGTGCCGCTTGAGCCCGCCCGTCAGCACGAGCAGCCGCTGCCGCTGGAGCCGTCCCCGGGCTCCAGCGGCCCTCGAAGCGGCCAGAGCGAGTCGGGGTTGACGGGCCGAGCCGGCGCAAAGGAGGAGGCGAAGGTCTCGTAGATTCGGGCGAGGCCATCAGCTCAGCCTTATCGGCCACCTCCTCCGAAAGGCTCGACGGCGAGGCGCCCCCGTAGCTGCGGGTGACGGCCACCAGCGCCAGGACCATGCCGAGCTGTCCTTCGCGGTGGAGCATGCACAGATCGCACAGCGGCCGATCGTCCTGAAAGCCGGTGGGACCCGCGGCGATGAAGAGCGCTCCACACACGGCGCAGCTCACCTCTTCTGAGGCTTCGACGACCTGGATTCTGTAGCTGGGATCGACCAGGAAAGGACCCGGGACCTCGGCGGAGGCCCCGAGATCGACGGTCTCGGAGATATCGGCCCCGCAGGCGTTGGCCTCGCAGGCGTCGATCTCGGAGGCGTCGATCTCGGAGGCGTCGGCCCCGGAGGTGCCGGCTTCGGAGGTGCCGGCTTCGGAGGCGCCTCGGCATCGGGAGACGACGGTCCTCGGGGCCCTCAGGACGCGGGGAGACCGGGCGCGGTTCGAAGAAGCGGCGGACGGGGCGGCGGCTCCGGTACGAGGGGCCGCGGCGCGGCAGGGTGCGGGCGAGGGTTCCGTAAATCGGCCCATGATCGCCTCCTTTCGGCAGTTCGAAGTGAGCCTCCAGCTCCAGGGGCGGAGGCAGCCTCATCGGTCGGAGCGACCGCCGCCCGGGGCGGTTGGCCTCACCGGCTAAGACCCAGTAAAGGCGTTAATGAGGCGTAATATCGCTATTATACACACCGAAATACCCACATCAAGACACCTTTTAGAACACCTCGGAAGAATGTCTCGAGGCAGGCCCCCGACAGCTCAGCCGCAGCGGCCGTAAGAGCGCAGCCGGTAGCCCTCGAGACTCACGCTCTCGCCCTCGCAGAACGGTCCCGGAGCGTTCAGCCACGCCGCCACCGGCCGCAGCCACGCCGCTTCGGCGGCCCACTCGCGGCTGCGCTCCCTCTCGACCAGGACGACCCGGCGGACCGCCGGCGCCTCGAGCCCGGCGATCAATTCCGCCCGACGTCGACCCGGCGAGATCTCAAAATCCGTCGAAGCCGGCGGCCGCCGCGCGGGCGCCGAGGCCTCGGCTCGCCTGGCGTGCCACTCGAGAAGCCAGGGCGAGAGACGGTTCCAGGTGCCGAGAATAACCGTCTCGCCATCCGCAGGCCTGGTGCCCGCCAACTCGTCGAGCACCGCCGAGCGCGAGGCCGGCAGGGTTCGAAGCTCGTGCGCCTGCCCGAGAAGATCTCGATCGACGCCGAGGGTTCCGCTCGCCACCGCCAGGCCGGCGCTGAGCGCCAGGGCCGCCGGCAAAGCGCGCGCGCCAAGAGCGCCAAGAATCCGCGCGCCCCCGAGGGCGGCGAGGAGGCCGAGCCACCAAAAGGCCGAGTGCCCGAAGCGCGGCAGCTTATAGGGATGGAGCAGCAGCGCCGAAGCCCAGAGGAGCGCGCTCCACACGACCAGGCGCCCGCGCGCGTCGCCCGATCGCCAGGCCGCCGCCAGGCCGACCGCCGCCAAAGCCAGGACCGCCCAGCCGATCGCCTCGTGGCCGCCCTCGCCGCCCGTCCAGAGGCCCGCGGCCTGCCGCGGGTAAAAGGCCCACCATTCGCGGCTGCCCAGAGGAGGGCCGTCGGCGCGGTTCTCCACGAAGTCGACGAAGTCCTTGAGATGAGGGGGAATCAGGAGCCACAGACCGGCGGGAATCGCCAGATAGCGCGTCAAGGCCCGCGCCTGGGGATCGGCGCTCTGGCTGGACCACCAGCGGCGGGCTCGCTCCCGGGGCGTCAGCAGACCCCAAAGCGCCACCAGGGCCAGCGCCGTCAGCGGACCGCCCAGTGAGGTGACGCTCAGGGAAAGCCCTCCCGGCATCGCGAAGCTGCCTCCCCCGGTGACGCGCACCCACGCCATCACCCCGAGCAGGGCGAGCGCCAGGGACGCGCCGATCCGGCTTGCGAACATCGCCTTCGCCGGCCGCTTGAGGGCAAGAACCGCCGCGCGCCAGGAACCCGCCCGCCGTCTGCCCTCGACCACCGCAAGGGGCACGATCCACAGCAGGCCGTAGTTGTACTTGGTCAGGAAGAGGAGAAGGCTCGTGAGCGCAACCCGTCTCCACGCCCTGGCCCGCTCGGTCTCGCCGCCCGCGCCCTCCGCGTCGAGGGCTCGCCCGTAGCAGCCCACGCACAGGGCGAGGGCGAAGAGGGCCGGGGTCTCGAGCAGATTGAGCGTCGCGTAGCCGGCGAAGAACGGGCTGGCGGCGAAGAGAGAGGCTCCGGCGAGGCCCACCGCATCGCCCCAGCGTCGCTGATCGGGCGGCAGCAGCGAGCGCCCGGCCCACCAGGTAGCCGGCGCGATCGCGGCCCAGAGCAGGGCCTGCACCAGGCGCGGCACCTCGTAGCCTGAGCCCAGGAGGAGAAAGGCCGCGGCCTCGAGCGCGGGATAGGCGGGAGGCCACACGCTCAGGTCGTGGAGCGCCACCAGCAGTCCCCACAGATCCCAGGCCCTCGCGGCCTCGGCCACGCGCAGTCCGCCGACGCCCAGCTGGGCCATGTCCCACAGCGGCAGGCGAGCGCTGGTGCTGGCCAGGGTCCACAGCGACCCGCCTCCCCGCACGGCGAGGGCGAGCGCCAGGGCGAGGGTGAGCGCCGCAGACGCCCGGTCCAGACGGCGCGGACGGCCTATTTCATGCTCTCGCGCCATCATGCGCCCGCAATCCGGCCATTTCGGCACGTCTCCAATCCAACCTCACCTTGAGGCCGGGTGGCCCGCACGACGAGCGTTCGCCAGCGGAGCGAGAAAAAGCCCCTGAAGCCGCGGCTCGGGCGGGCTGCTGCGCTGAAATTTGGCACGGTGGCCGTCTCTGGCACGCCTCCTGCATTCTCCTGAGGCTGTCCTCAAGTCCTCTCCTCCTTGCACAACGCCGGGCTCGCGCCCGGCGTTGACGTCTTGGGAAGAAAAGTGAGGCTGGCGGCGGCGGCGGCGGCGGCATCGGGGAACGGGAGGCCCGCTCCTCATCGAGGGCGCGAGGCGTCTTCTCTGTCGCGCTCCGCGCAGTCGAGCAGGAACGCCAGCTTGAAGGCCTCCTGACGGAGCGAGTCGAAGCGCCCCGAGGCGCCCTTATGACCGCTCCCCATGTCGACCCGCAGCAGCAGAAGGTTGTCGCCGACGCTCTCGTGACGCAGACGGGCAACCCACTTGGCGGGCTCCCAATACTGCACCCGCGGGTCGTTGAGGCCGGCGGTCACCAGCAGGTGGGGATAGCTCGCGCGCCGCACGTTTTCGTAGGGCGAATAGCGGCGGATCCACTCGAAGGCCTCGGCGCTGCTCCCCGGATCTCCCCACTCCTCGAACTCGATCACCGTCAGCGGGATCGACGGGTCGAGCATGGTGTTGAGGACGTCGACAAAGGGGACTTCGGCGAGGGCCGCGTGAAAGAGGTCGGGCCTGCGGTTGATCACCGCCCCCACCGTCAGGCCGCCGGCGCTGCCGCCCCTCAGCATGAGCTGACGCGGGGTCGCCCGGCCGCTCTTGACGAGGTGCTCGCCGACCGCCACGACGTCCTTGAAGGTGCGCTCCTTGCGGCCCAGCTTCGCGGCCTCGTACCAGGGGCGCCCCATCTCGCCGCCGCCCCGGGCGTGCACCAGCCCGACGGCGAAGCCCCGGTCGAGCAGGCTCAGACGCGCGATCGAGAAATTCGGTTCGAGGGGCATTCCGTAGGAGCCGTAGGCGTAGAGCATCACCGGGCCGCCGGGCTGACGGTCCGCCCTCTCGACCCAGGAGACCGGCAGCAGAACGCCATCGTCGGCCTCGACCTGCAGCCGGCGGCAGCGGTAGAGCCCGGGGTCGTGGCCGTGCACCTTGGAGCGCTTGCGCAGCCTGCGCTCCCGGCTTTCCGCGTGGTAGTCAAAAATCGACCTCGGGGTCACCGGCGACTGATAGACGAAGCGCAGCCAGGGAGTCTCGAACTCCTGGTTGTCGATCAGCGAGACCGAGCCGACCTCTTCGTCCAGCTCGACCCGGTGACTCGGCCCGCCGTCCAGCGGATGAATCTCGAGGGCGCTCAAGCCGCCGGTGCGGATCGACAAAGCCAGATGATCGCGCCAGCAGTCGACCCTCTCGAGGACCACGCCGTCGCGCTCCGCGACCTCCTCGAGAAATCCGCCGGCGCCCGGAGGCCCGGAGGCCGGGCAGGACAGCAGCCGGAAATTGGCCGCGTCGCCGCTGTTGGTGCAGAGATAGAACCGCCCGTCGTCGCTCTCCTCCTCGGCGCCCGCGGCGAGCGCACCGCCGCCGCTCGGGTGCCAGTGGTCGAGCTGCCACTCGATGCCGGCGCTGCGGGGCGCCACCAGCCTGGGCGGCGCCTCCGGCTTGGCGGCGTCGATCACCCACACCTCCGAGGTCGAGTGGGTGCCTAAGGTCATCAGCAGGAAGCGCCCGCTGCGCGTCTTCTCGAGGGAGAGAAAGAAGCGCTCGTCCCTCTCCTCGTACACCAGAACGTCGGCCTCGGGCGGATCGCCCAGGCGGTGCCGATGAAGGCGATACGGCCGTCGCGCGGCGTCGCGCGTCACGTAGAAGAGCGTTTCGCTATTCCCCGCCCACTCGCAGGCCCAGTAGACGCCGTCGATCGGATCATCGAGCAGCTGGCGGGTCTCCAGGTCCAGCACCCGCAGGCGATAGAGCTCCGAACCGTCGACGTCGAGGGTGTAGGCCAGGCGAGAGTCGTCCGGGGAGACCCGGAGCACGCCGAGGGAGAGGTAGTCGTGGCTCTTGGCCAGCTCCTCGAGATCGAGCAGGACCTCGCAGGGTCCGTCTTCCGCCGCGGACTCTTCCCGCGGGTCTTCCGAGACGGGCCGGCGCCAAAAAACCGGGTACTGCGCCGCTTTGTCGAGGCGCTGGCCGTAGAGGAATCGGCCGCGCCGCGAGGGCACTTTTTCATCGACCTCGGGGATGCGCGCCACCATCTCCCGGTAGAGCGTCTCGCGCAGCTCTCCCTGATCCGCGGTGAGGGCTTCCGTGTAGGCGTTTTCGGCCGCCAGGGCCTCTAGAACCTCGGCGCTCTCGCGCTGGCGCAGCCAGGCGTAGGGATCTTCCACCGTCGTGCCGTGAAGCTCTTGGACGACGGGGCGCCGCGGGGCGATCGGGGGCTTGGTGGGCATGGTCTCGTGGGCCGTGCGGGGTAGAAAAAGCTCTCTTCTGCGCGGCGCGATCTTATCCGACCGGCGCCGGCAGCACTCTCGATCTTCGGCTGGCTCGGCGGAGAGCATGGGCTAAAATCCGGACTCGTCGCCGGGTCATGCCGCCGCGTCCTCGCCGAGGGCCCGCCGCCGCCGGCCGGACTTTTTTGAGCCGAGGAACCATGCGCAGAATTCTGGTCTTGGGGGCCGGCCACAGCAGCCCCTTCTTGATTCAATACCTGCTCGAACACGCGGCCGAGCTCGACGCCTCGATCACCGTCGCCGACCTCGACGCGGACGCCGCCGGCCGAAGGGTCGGCGAGCACGAGCGAGGCCGGGCGCGCCAGCTCGACCTCCGCGACCGCGCGGCCACCGCCGAGCTGATGGCGGAGCACGATCTGGCCATCAACCTGCTGCCGCCCCAGCTTCAGCCCACCGTCGCCCGCCTGTGCGTAGACCACGGCTGCCACATGGTCTCGGCGTCCTATCGCTCTCGGGAGATCGAGGATCTCTCCGCGGAGGCCGAGCAGCGGGGGCTCGCCCTGCTCACCGAGATGGGGCTCGATCCCGGCATCGACCTGATGTCGGCCCAGCAGATCATCGAAGAGGTCCAGGCCCGCGGCGGCGTGATCGAGCGCTTTCTCTCCTACGGCGGCGGCCTGCCGGAGCCCTCCTTCGACGGCAACCCGCTGCGCTATTGCGTGACGTGGAACCCACGCAACGTGGTGATGGCAGGCGAGCACGGCGCGCGCTACCTGAAGAACGGCCGGTTCAAGCTCGAGCCCTGGCACCGGGTTTTCAACCTCACGTGGCCGGTCGAGGTCCCCGGGGTCGGCACCATGGACGCCTACGCCAATCGGGACTCGATCAGCTACCGCGCCATCCACGGCATCGAGCGCGTGAAGACCCTGGTGCGGGGCACCCTCCGCTACCCCGGCTTCTGCCAGGCCTGGAATCAGCTGGTTCAGCTCGGCATGCCCAACGAATTTCTGGAGATCCCTCGCCTCGGCGAGAGAACGTGGGCCGAACTCACCGCGATGTTCCTGCCCGCCCGCTCTGGCTCCGCCGGACCGCCCGGCAGCGAAGAGGTCGCACAGCGGGCGGCGGACGCCCTGGGCCTCGAGCGCCAGGACCCGCGCCTGCAAACCCTGGAGTGGCTGGGGATCTTCTCTGAGGAGCCCATCGGCATCGCTGGC
>JBCCLG010000113.1:0-10425 GCA_039027015.1 Acidobacteriota bacterium
CCCTCGCGCGCTTTGCCCGCCCCTTCGGGCCCAAGCTTCCGCCGGCGCCGCGCGACCGCAGACATCTCAAGGAACATCTGGACGCCTCGGGACGCTTCCTGTGGCAGCGCGAGGTCGAGCACGTGCTTTTGGAGGCGGCCCAGGCCGCCGCCGCCCAGCGCCTGGCCCGCGGGCGCAGGCTCGATCTCGAGCAGCTGGTGGCCCACGCCGCGCGCAGCGCCTCCGAGCGCGGGCTGCAGCTCGACAGCGGCGAGATCCGCGAGTGCCTCACCCTGCCCAGCACCCGCGATCGTCAACAATTCACCCGCACGATCTCCGTGCTGGAGACCCTCAGGAGAGCCACGTGAACGACCCTCAACATACCCCCGGGCCCCAGCCGGCGACCGCCGCTGGGGCCGCGCCAGTCCCGCGCGCTCCCGAGCCGCGCGCCGACCTGCAGCGCTCCCTGGAGACCGTCGCGACCCTGCGCCGGCAGATCGGCCGGGCCGTGGTCGGCCAGGAAGACGTGATCGATCAGGTGCTGGCCGCCCTGCTGGCCGGCGGCCACGTGCTCCTCGAGGGGGTCCCCGGGGTCGGCAAGACCCTCCTCGCCCTGGCCCTGGCGCGCACCTTCGGCGGCCGCTTCGCGCGCGTCCAGTTCACCTCCGACCTGATGCCGAGCGACGTCACCGGGCACTCGATTTTCCGCGCCGATCTCGGTGAATTCCGGATCCGCAAGGGCCCGGTCTTCGCCAACCTCTTTCTGGCCGACGAGATCAACCGCGCGCCGGCAAAGACCCAGGCGGCGCTGCTCGAGGCGATGCAGGAGCAGCAGGTTTCGATCGAGGGTCACGGCCTCAAGATCGAGCCGCCTTTTCTGGTGATCGCGACGCAGAATCCCCTGGAGCACGAGGGAACCTACCCCCTCCCCGAGGCCCAGCTCGATCGCTTCCTGCTCAAGGTGGTCATCAGCTACCCCGAGGAAGAGGAGGAGCTGCAGATCGTGCGCCAGGTGACCACCGACCGGGTCGGCGACCGCCTCGAGGTCGACGCGGTGGAGAAAGTCGTGGACCCCGCGGGCATCCTGGCTCTGCAGCGCGCCGCCGGCGGTCTGCTGGTGGACGACCGCGTGCTCGACTACGCGGTGCGCCTGGTGCGCCGCACCCGCAGCTGGGCCGGCCTGCGCCACGGCACGGGACCGCGCGGGGCGATCGCCCTGGTGCGCACGGCGCGCGCCATGGCGATGCTCGCCGGCCGCGACTTCGTGCTGCCCGACGACATCAAGAGCGCCGCCCTGCCGGTGCTGCGCCATCGCGTGTCGGTAGCTCCCGAGCTGGAGATGTCGGGCCAGGACGCCGACCAGGTGCTGACCACGCTGATCGGCGACGTGGACGCGCCGCGCCAGTGAGGAGCCGCGTGGGCGCGAGGGCTGCCGTCCCGGCCTCGAGGCGCGGCGGATGAGCGTCGCGGATTCCGGGAGCTTTCGCATGTGGCCCGGCCACGGCCTGGTGCGCTGGCTGCTGCTTTGGCTGCTGGTGGCCGTTGTCGCCACCGCCTGGCCGGCCGTTCAGCCTCTTTTCGTGGGCTACGGCGCCCTGCTGCTGGCGGCGATCGCGCTCTCGGGCCTGAGCCTCGCCCGCCGGCCCCTGCCGACGGTGCGGCGCACGGTGGCCCCTTCCCTCGCCCTCGGCGAGTGGACCGAGGTGAGCCTGCGCCTCGAGGCCCCGGAGGAAGGCGGAGCCGCCCTCGAGGCCTTCGACCATTACCCCACCGAGAGCGAGCAGCGCGGCCTGCCGCTCGAGGCGACGCTCGGCGCGGGCGAAGTGCACGAGCACGCCTATCGGCTGCGGCCCCGCCAGCGCGGCAGCTTCGAGTTCGGCGCCGTCGAGGTGTGGATGCGCTCGCCGGGGGATCTTCTGCGCCGCCGTGCCTTTCTCGGCGAGCCGCAGCCGGTGCGCGTGGTGCCCAACTTTCGCCCGGCCCTGCAGCGCGGCCTGGCCGGCATCGACCGCCAGCTCGCGCGCCTCGGAGTGCACCTGCAGCGGCGGCGCGGCGACGGCCTCGAGTTTCAGAATCTGCGCGACTACCGCTACGGCGACAGCATGCGCCTCGTCGACTGGAAGGCGACCGCCCGGCGCAGCAAATTGATCTCCCGCGAGTATCAGGACGAACGCAACCAGCAGCTGATGCTGCTAATCGACTGCGGTCGCCGCATGCACGCCCGCGAGGGCGACCTGACCCACTTCGACCACGTGCTCGACGCCTGCCTCCTGCTCGCCTACGTGGCCGGCAAGCAGGGTGACGCCACGGGCTTTCAAACCTTCGCCGGCGAGCCCCGCAGCCTGCCGCCCGTGCACGGCGCGCGCGCCCTGCCCCGCCTGCTCGACGGCCTCTTCGACCTGCGCACCACCCAGCAAAGCCCGGACTACGCCGCCGCCGCGTCGCGGCTGATCGAGCAGCAGCAGCGGCGCGCCCTGGTGCTGGTGATCACCAACCTGCGCGATGAGGATGACGAGGAGATCCTGAGCGCCGTGCGCACCCTCTCCCGCCGGCACGTGGTGCTGGTGGCCAGCGTGCGCGAGCTGACCCTGCGCCGCCTGGGCGACCAGCCGGTGCGCGGCTTCGACTCGGCCCTCGAGGTGGCGGCCACCCGCCTCTATCTCGAGGGTCGCGGCCGCACCCACGAGGCGCTGCGCTCGGAGGGCGCATTCGTGCTCGACGTGGAGCCGCCGGAGCTGCCCGCCTCTCTCGTCCAGAACTATCTGGAAATCAAGCGAGCCGGACGCCTTTGAAAGGGTTACCGAGAAGCTTGAGGAGGGAGCAGCCCGGGAAATAGCCTGATTTCGACGAAAGGTTTTCGGCCATTTCAGCATGTTCCATCAAACCCCCGTCCACGGACGCACCTTGAGATGGAATGAGGAGACTGGAATTCATGGAAGCCTCGCCCGCTACTGCCTCGAACCCCTTCGCGCCCGCAGGCGCCGCCGCCGACGCGGAGAGCGACAGCGCCCGTAACCCCTACGCGCCTCCCTCCGCGGATCTCAGCGCCTCCCCCATACCCGGCCAGCACGCGGAGTCGATCCGCCGCGAGCTGCTGAGTCACGAGGCGTCGATCCGGTCGATCGGCACGCTCTACTACATCTCGGTGTTCTTTTTGAGCATCGCCGCGCTCGTCTTGGTCGTGGGGTCCGTCTCCGCGGCGGAGCCTGTCATGGCGGGCCTCGGCCTCTTCTTCGGCTTTATAGCCTGGGTCCACTACTACATGGCTTCGGGGCTTCGCTCCTTGAGGGTCCAGGTGCGGACCTTGGTCAGCTTCTTCGCGGTGATCGGGCTGACCGGCTTCCCCATCGGCACGCTGATCAACGCCTACATCCTGTGGCTGCTGCACGGCGAGAAGGGAAAACGCGTGCTCAGCCAGGAGTATCTGGACGTCGTCGCCATGACGCCGCACATCCGATACAAGACTCCTCTGTGGGTTTGGATCTTCCTCGGCCTGCTCGTGGCGCTGATCGGCTTTGTCGGTCTCTCCGCCTATCTCAGCCCCTGAAGGGTCGCCGCTCGGCGTTTGGCGGGCTCCCGCGGGTCAACCCGGCCCGGACACTCGTCGCCGAGCCTCGAAAAGGGCGACGGCCGCCGCGCTCGAGAGGTTGAGCGAGCGCAGGCTCTCGGGAGCCCGCATGGGGATGGTCACCAGGCGCGAGCGATAGGCCCGGCGCACCCCGGGCGGCAGGCCCGAGCTTTCGCAGCCGAAAACGAGCACGGCGGGTGCCTCAAGGGGCGCTCGCCACAGCTCGACGCCGCCTTCCGCCGAGAAGAACCAGGGCTCGCCCAGGCCGGGGAGGGCCCTCTCGAAGTCCGCCCAGCCGGGCCACACCCGCTTGTCGACGTGGCGCCAATAGTCGAGCCCCGACCGCCTCACGTGGCGGTCGTCGAGGCTGAAGCCCAGGGGCTTGATCAAATGCAGCCGGGCGCCGGCCGCCAGGCAGCTGCGGCCGACGTTGCCGGTGTTGCCGGGGATCTCGGGGGCCAGGAGGGCGACGTGCAGATCGGGCGCCGGGGCCTCGCGGCAGGGCCGATCAGCCAAGGGGCGCGAGCTCTGCCAGCCAGCCCGAAAGAGGCACGCCGGGCGCCGGATCGCCGCCCGAGGGGCCGAGCACGGCCTCGGGATCGTCGCCGGGCGACAGCTGGTAGACCGCCGGGTCGGCGGGGGTCGCCGTGTCGAGGCGCACCAGGATCTCGGCGCGGCCGGCACCTTCGCCGGTTTCCGCCAGGCAGAGAAGGGGCCAGGCGCGGCGCGGGGTGAGCGTCGTCACCGGGAACCAGCGCAGGCGCCACTCGGTGCCGGCGGGATCGCGCACGCCGCTCGCGTTGCGCCACACGACGTCGAAAATCAGCTGGCGCAGGGCGGGGGGAAGGAAGAAGAAGCCGTCGGCCACCTCCACGACCTCGGAGTGCGGGGGCCGCTCGAAGAGCCGCCCGCCCAGGCGCTCGAGGCTCTCGGAAACGGCGGGCGACAGGCGGGTGGCGCCCGAGCGCACGTGGGGGCTGCGGGTGACTTGGGAAATCGACCGCGAAATTTCGAGGGCGGCCAGCACTCCGGAGCCCAGGGCCCGCGGCTCGCGGGCGCACTCGAGGGCGTGGCTGCCCTCGTGGGAGAACTCTTCGCCCACTGGCTCGAGGTTCTTATAGGGGCGCAGGCAGACCCGCCCGCCAGCCAGCCGCTCGACGGAGCACAGCTGGGCCGCACGCATGAAGTCGAACCAGTGGCCGGCCAGCCAGCCGTCGGGCAGAAGATCTTCCGGATAGCGCAGGGGCGCAGCCGGCGGCTCGAGCCCCGAAGCGTCTTCGAGCCAGCCGAGCACCAGGCCGCCGAGCCGCTCGGGCAGGCCGGCCCCGGCGTCGTCAGAGGCGGCGGCGCTGGCGGAATCCGCCATCTCGCCGAGGAAGAGAGTCTTGAGGCTGCCGCGGCCGGCGGCTCGAGCCACGCATAAATACTCGCGACCGCGCCGAAACACGTCGAGGCGGTTGGGCGTCGCCGCGGCGGAGGTCAAAGCTGCACCCGCTCGAGGCAGCGAGGGGTGTCGTTGCGCGGGCTGTTGACCAGCCTGGAGACCGGGGTCAGCTCCAGCTCGAGGTCCGCCGGACCCATGAGCTCCTGCAGCGCCGCGGGGTCCGAGGCGGGATCGAGCCAACGGTCGCGCGCCTCGCCGCTCAGGATCACGGGCATTCGGTGATGCACCCGGCGGATCTGCTCGTTGGCTTCGGTGGTCAGAATGGTGCACGACTCCACCGGCTCATCGCCCTTTTTCCACACCTCCCACAGGCCCGCGAAAGTGAAACCGCGGCGCTCGGGGCGATGGATGTGGATCGGCTGCTTGCCGCCCTCGACCTTGCGCCACTCGTAGAAGCCGTCGGTCAGGATCAGGCAGCGGCGGCGCTTCCAGGCGTGGCGGAAGGAGGGCTTGGTGGCCGCGGTTTCGGAGCGGGCGTTGATCAACCGATTGCCGATCTTGAGATCGTCGGCCCAGAAGGGCACCAGGCCCCAGCGGTAGAGGTCCAGCCGGCGCGGGCCCGCCTCCTCTTGACGAACCGCGGCAACGCCCTGGGTCGGCGCGATGTTGTAGCGCGGAGGCAGCTCGGCGCCGCCCGCCGCCGGCACCGCCAGCTCGTCGAGCAGCTGGCCGGGCTCGGTCAAGGTGTAGCGTCCACACATGGCGATAGTTTAACGCGACGGGTCTAGAGGCCCGGCCCCGAATCCGGATCGCGCGAGCCCGACTCCTCGCCCTCGCTCCAGGCAGGCAGGTAGACGGTAAAGCGGGTGCCCTCCCCCGGGACGCTGTGGAGATCGATGGCGCCGCGGTGTCCGCGCACGATGCCCAGGGTGGCCGCCAGGCCCAGGCCGCGTCCGGTGAATTTGGTGGAGAAAAACGGCTCGAAGGCGCGCTCGCGGGTCTGCTCGTCCATGCCGAGGCCGTCATCGCGCACGGTGAGAAGAGCGTAGAGCCCGGCGGGAAGGGAGTCTCCCGGATAGAGCTCCAGCAGCTCGGACTCCTCGCATCGGCGGCTTCCGGTCTCGAGGGTGATGGTGCCCTCTCCCTCGCCCAGGGCCTCCGCGGCGTTCTCCACCAGACGGGTGAGAACCTGGTGCAGCTGGCCGACGTCGGCCGACACGGCCGGCGCCTCCCGGGAGAGCTTCAGCTCGAGCCGGACGCCGGCGCCGAGGGTGGCGTCCAGCCTTTCCTCGCTGTCGCGCACCAGGGCGTTGAGCTCCACGCGCTCGATCACAAAACGCCCTTTGCCCGAGTAGGCCAGCATCTGCTGGCACAGCTCCGAGGCCCGGCGGCCGGTGACGCGAATCTCCTCGAGCCGCTGGTAGACCACCGAGTCGCGCGCCACGAAGCGCTGGGCCAGGCTGGCGTTGCCGAGAACGCCGACCAGCAGGTTGTTGAAGTCGTGGGCGATGCCCCCGGCCAAAACGCCCAGGCTCTCCATTTTCTGGCTTTCCTGCATGCGCTGCTCGAGCTGCCGCCGCTGGGCCATCTCGGTTTGAAGCTCCGCCGTACGCGCGGCCACCGTGCGCCGCAGCGACCACGCCCACATGCTCATCAGGAGCAGCGGAGCCAGCGCCCAAAGCAGCACCCGGGTCCACAGGGTCTCCTGTCGCCAGCGCTCCCAGCGGTTGTAAATGGTCAGGTATTGGCGGGAGCGGGTGGCGATCACCAAACCCTGCTCGAGCTCCTCGAGGAGCGCCTCGTTGTCGGCCCGCACGGCGAAGGCCAGGGGGCGGGAGTAGTTGACGATCCGCCCGGGCAGCTGCTGCAGGTTCGAGAGGCCCAGGCTCTCGATCAGCGGCTGGGCGATGCGCTTGGGCAGGATGGCGCAATCTCCCTCGCCGGCGGCCAGCGAGCGCAGCGCCGCCGAGGGCGAGGAGCGCGTCAGCGCCCGGGCCGCGCGGCTGGTGGCCAGCTCTTCGCTTTGGTCGCCAGCCAAAACGAGCACCCGGCGATTGAGCAGCAGATCCTCCAGGCTCAGGTTGTCGGGCACGCCCCAGGAATCGTCGTCGTCGCGCACGAAGAGGCCGTCGTCGAGATCGGTGTGCGGCAGGCTGAGGGCGAAACGCTGCTCCAGCTGCGTCGACACCGGCATATGCGGAATGAGATCGATTTCCCCGGCGGCGAGGGCCTCGCGCAGATCGCCGGTCTCGCCGGTCACCCACTCGATCTCGTAGCCGTAGGTTTGGGCGATGGCGGCGGTCAAGTCGACCGCCAAGCCGCGGATTTCGCCCCGCTCCACAAAGGCGAAGGGCGGCAGCTGGCGCTCGACGCCCACCCGCCACACGCGCTCGCTCGCCTGTCCGCGCTCGCCCACGGGGCTGCAGCCGCCTCCGGAGAGGAGAGCCAGCAGAACGAGGCTGCACAAGGGCCGGCTGCGAATCAAGGTGGCGGCACTCCCCTGAAGAGCTCCCCCCGGAGTTCCCTACAGAGCGAATTTAGAGATGGAGACGCAAAAAGATCAGTGAGGCGAGATGAAATCTCTGTCTCGCGAGCGTAGCACGCCGCCTGGGCGCCGCCTTCGCCAATATAGCTGGCGCGAGGCGGTGACCGGCTCCCCCCGGGAGGCCTTGTGTGAGCCGATCAGCTCTGCATAATACCGGCCATGAAACAGCGTCCGAATCTGCAGAATCTGAGAGAAGAAATCGAGGAGATCGACCGCCGGCTGCTCAAGCATCTGAAGCGCCGCATGGAGCTGGTCGACAGGGTGGCGCGCCACAAGCTGGAGTCCGCCTATCCGTTCAGGGATCAAAAGCGCGAGGAGGTCGTGCTGCAGCGGGTCCGCGGCCTGGCGGTGGAGCTCGGGCTCGACGCCCACGGCGTCGAGAGGCTCTACCGCCGCATCATGGAGATGTCCATCTCGCGTCAGCAGGCCCTCACGCGGACGCTGGAGACGGTGCCCCTGCGGGTCGCCTATCAGGGGGTGGAGGGCTCCTACAGCCACCTGACCGCCCAGCGCCGCTACGCCGGCCGCACGGGCGGCGTGCTGCTCTCCGGCTTCGCCTCGGTGCGCGAGTCGGTCTCCGCGCTCACGGACGGCCGCGCCGACGTGGCCCTGCTGCCGATCGAGAACTCCACCGCGGGCAGCATCAACGAGACCTACGACGCCCTGGCCGAGAGCGGGCTGTCGATCAACGCCGAGGAGATCAGCCGCGTGGAGCACTGCCTGCTGGGTCTGCCCGGCAGCGCGATCGAAGAGCTGCGCGCGGTCCTCTCACACCCCCAGGCGCTGGCCCAATGCGAGGGATTTTTGCGCGGTCTGCCCCGCGCCCAGCCGCGGGCCGAGTTCGATACCGCGGGCTCCGCGGCCAAAGTTCGAGACAGCCACGACCGCACCCTCGCCGCCATCGCCAGCGAGTCCGCCGGCAAGCGCTTCGGCCTGGAGGTTTTGGCGCACGGCATCCAGGATCGCTCGGGCAACGCGACCCGCTTCGTGGAGGTCGCCCTCGAGGCCGCGGCCTGCCCTCCCGACGCCCGCTGCAAGACCTCCCTGGTTCTCAGCCTCGACCACAGCGCGGGCGCGCTCGGCGAGGTGCTGAGCGAGTTCGGGCGGCGCGAGATCCAGCTCTCGAAGCTCGAGTCGAGGCCCCTGGAGGGCGCTCCGTGGAAATACCTCTTCTACCTCGACGTGGAGGGCCACGCCGACTCGGAGCCGATGGTGGAGGCCCTCGAACGGGCGCGGGAGCACTCCCGCGAGCTGCGGGTCTTGGGCACCTATCCGATGGCGGAGGCGCCCGCGCCCCTGGGCGCCGAGGATCCAGGATCAGGCCAGGTCGCAGCGGCCGAGGCGATCGGCGGCGGCGCCTAGCTATCAATAGCAAGGCCCGATATCGATATACTGGCGGCGTCCTTGACGCCTGAGCCAGCTGGATCTGGCAGCAGCCTTTTCGCGCATTTACCGGCGCGCGTACGCATGACTAGATAGATGTGTGTGCGCGCCAGCGTTTAGCAGCCGGCCGGGGCCTCCCCTGATCGCCCAACCGTTTCTCAGCCCCGGCTTCCCCTTCGCGTTCCCGCCGAGTGCGGGAACCCTCCCGCCTCTCGGAGACGCCCGTGCGACCGGCGATTCTGTTCATCGATCCCGACGATGACCGGCGACGCGCCGTGGCCACCTCGGTGGCCGAGCGCGGCTATGAGGTGATCCCCGCCAGCAGCTCGGCGGAGGGCACCCGATTTGCGGCCGGGCTCAACCCGAGCGTGGTCGTCGGCCCGATCGAGCTGCCGACCCTCGCCGACACCACCATCCTCGAGCAGATGGCGAGCGAAAGCGGGGCGATCTCCCGCACTCTGGTGCTGCTGGGGCGAGGCAGCGAACCCGAGGGCCTGCCCGACGAGGTGCGCTTTCTCAACATCGACGCCCTGGACTTCGCCGAGATCGGGCGCCGCATCAGCCTCGTTTTGATCGGCCGCGAGGTCGGCCTCGAGCCCGACGTGGAGCTGCACTACCTGGTGGGCGATCTCGGGATCGCCTCGATTCTCGACGTCTCGAGAGCCCTCTCGGAATGCCTGTTCACCGGCACTCTGGAGCTGCCGACGAGCGACGGGCGGATCGCCTTCGTGCGCGGGAGGCTGACCCACGCGGCGCTGGGTAGCACCGTCGCCGCCAAGGCCTTCTGCCGCCTCGCCCGCCTGCGCAGCGCGGCGCCCTTCGCCGTGCGGCTCGGAGCCTCAGGGCTGCAGCCCAACCTGGTGGAGAGCCTCGACGAGCTCGCCCTCTTCGCGCTCGAGGAGGCGCACCTCGAGCTGCCCGATCCGCGCAGCCGCATCGCCCTCATGAAC
The DNA here is from genome assembly GCA_039027015.1 of Acidobacteriota bacterium. GTDB lineage: Bacteria > Acidobacteriota > Thermoanaerobaculia > Multivoradales > J023 > JAUIJL01. Next base: position 9,810 of record JBCCLG010000113.1, read on the forward strand.
CGCGACCGGGTCCTGCCCTCGGGCGAGTGGACGCAGTCGGAGATTCAGCTGGCGAGCGTGCTCGAGGCCCACGAGACGGTGGGCTCGGTGCTCGACAACCTGCCCTCCCGCGACGGCCTGCTGATCCTCGCCCTGCGCAAGATGATCGAGCGCGGCGCCCTGAAGCTCAAGGAACCTCGGTCGGAGGTGGTGGTGGTCACGGACTCGACCAGCGACCTGCCGCCGCGCCTGGCGCGCGAGCACGGCATCCAGATCGTTCCGCTGTCGGTTTTCTTCGGCCAGGAGGAGCTGCGCGACGGGGTCGACATCAAGGCTCGCGACTTCTACCGCATGCTGCAGGAGGACGAAAACCACCCGCGCAGCGAGCCGCCGGCCGAAGCCGTCTTTTTCGAGCATTACCACGACCTCATCGAGCGCCAGGACATCCTCTCGATCCACCTCTCCTCGCGGCTCTCGCGCACCCGGGACCACGCCCAGAAGGCGGCCCTGCGCGGCATCCGCTCCTTTACGCACCTGCCTCCCGAGAGGTCCAACTGCGCCCTCGAGGTGATCGATTCGAGGCAGGTCTCGGCGGCCCTCGGCCTGCAGGCTATTTTCGCCGCGCGCATGGCGGCCC
>JBCCLG010000114.1:0-10405 GCA_039027015.1 Acidobacteriota bacterium
GACCACCACCCTCTACTCGGCGCTCAAGAGCATCTCCTCACGCGACGTCAACATCACGACCATCGAAGATCCCATCGAGATGGTCTACGACATCTTCAACCAGACCGCCGTCAACCCCAAGATCGGCATCACCTTCTCCCACGCCCTGCGCTCGATCCTGCGCCAGGACCCGGACATCATCATGGTCGGCGAGATCCGCGACCAGGAGACCGCGCAATACGCCATTCAGGCGGCGATGACCGGCCACCTGGTGTTCTCGACCCTGCACACCAACGACGCGGCGACCTCGATCTCCCGCCTGGGGGACCTGGGGATCGAGCGTTTCATGATCAGCTCCACCCTGCTGGGCGCCATGGCCCAGCGCCTGGTGCGCAAGATCTGCGACGGCTGCAAAACCGAGCGCTATCTATCCCAGGACGAGGCCGAGGCCCTCTCGCTCTCGGTGCCCGACGGCAAGCGGATCAAGGTGTGGGAAGGGGCGGGCTGCTTCGAGTGCCGGCACACCGGGTACCGCGGCCGCAGCGGCATCTTCGAGATCCTCCAGGTCGACGAAAAGGTCAAAGAGCTGATCAACGAACAGGCCGACACCCAGCTGGTGAAGCGCGAGGCCGCGCGCCTCGGCATGAAGACGCTGCGCCAGGCGGCCCTGCGCAAGCTGGCCGACGGCGTCACGACCTACGAAGAGGTGGTTCGGGTTACGGCCCTCTAAGCGAGCGGCACGAGCGGCGCTGCCGCGCTCGCCCTCCCCGCGGCCCTCAAAGCCATGAACGCCTACCTACCCCTGCGAACCCGGCTGCGCTCGCTGCTCGCCGCCGCCGACCTCCTCGGCCTGCTGGTGGCCGGCTGGTGCGCCTACGCGCTGCGCTTTGAGGGCGCGCAATTCGAGAGCAAGCTCGGCGAGCTGGCGGAGATGCCCGGACTGATCGCCTGGAGCCTGATCTCGGGCCTGCTCCTGGCCACGGCCGCCGAGCTCTACGAGCCCGAGACCCTCTACCGGCGCCGGGAGCTGGCCATTCGGGTTCTCGTGGCGGCCCAATTCTGGCTGCTCGCCGTGGTGCTCGCCAGCTTTCTGCAGCCCGCCTGGGCGGTGGGGCGCGGCATTCTCGCCCTGACGCTGATTCTCTGGGTCGCGCAGATGATCCTGACGCGCTTCGCCCTCACCGCATGGCTGCGCCGAAGAACCCGCTTTCTCGCCCTGGTGGTCGGGGATCCGGCCGCGGTCGAGGAATTCTGCCTAGCCCTTGAGGCCCGACCCTCCTCGCCGTGGCGGCCGGTCGACGCGAGCCATATCTCGCCCCAGGAGATCACCCACGAGATCGTGAAAAGCGGCGCCTCCTTAGTCGTCTGGGCGGGCAGCGACGAGCGCTCGCGCACCATGGGGCACGATCTGGCTCACCTCCACTTCTCCCAGGTGCCGGTGGTGGCGGCGAGCGAGATTTGGGCCTGGCTCGAGGAGCGCCTGCCCTTAGGCGCCCTGACCCCGGCGCTCTTCCTCCACCAGCCGGGCTTCGGCACGGTGCATCACACGCTCTTCAACCGCGTGACGCGCATCGCCGACATCGCCCTCGCCCTCATCATGCTCGTGCTGACGGCGCCGATCTTCTGGCTGGCGGCCCTGCTGGTGGTGCTGAGCGACGGATTTCCGCTGCTCTATCGCCAGCGCCGGCTCGGCCAATACGGCCGCCCCTTCGTGATGCTCAAGCTGCGCACCATGTGGCGCAACGCCGAGGCCGACGGCCCCACCTTCGCCAGCGAGAAAGACCCGCGGACGATTCCCGTGGGCAGCCTTTTGCGGCGCTTTCGCATCGACGAGCTTCCCCAGCTGATCAACGTGCTCAAGGGCGAGATGTCCCTGGTGGGCCCGCGGCCCGAGCGGCCGGAGTTCGTCGCGGAGCTGACCGAGCAGATCCCGTTTTACGCCTTCAGGATGGCGGTGCCCCCGGGCATCACCGGCTGGGCCCAGGTCAATATCGCCTACGCGCGGGATTTGGAGGACCATAAGCGCAAGCTCGAGTTCGACCTCTACTTCATCCGCGAGCGCTCCACCCGGCTCTATCTGCTGACCCTGCTGCGCACCGCCAGCGCCGCCCTGGTGGGCGTGCAGCGTGCGGTCGATCAGGGGCTGCCGGCGCCCTCCGCGTCCGCGGCGGTCTCGCCAGCCGTGCGCCCCACCGTCGCGGCGAGCAGAGCCTCGAACCGCTCGGCCACCCGCGGCAGATGATGGCGCCCGCGAAGCCAGCGAAACGCTAGGTCGGCCTGCTGCCGGCGCCGCTCCGGGCTGGCGAGCAGAGCCTCCACGGCGCGCGCGAAGTCGCCGGCGTCCTCGGCCACCGCCACGGCGCCGGGCGGCAGGGCGTCGAGGCCTGCGGCGCCCCGCGGCGTGGTCACCACGGGAACGCCCAGGGCCATGGCCTCGAGGATTTTGATCGGCGTTCCGGAGCCGGCAAAGAGAGGCGCGATCGAGACGGTAGCTCGCGCCAGGAGGTCGTGCAGGCTCGGCGGATCGGCGATCAGGGTCACGCCCCTGCCCGCCTCGCGCGCCAGGCGCTCCATGGGCGGACCCGGGCGAGCCCCGGCGATCAGCCATCGGCAGCCGGGCCGCGCGGCGCGCAGCGCCGGCCAGGCGCCCGAGGCGAACCAGCGGGCCGCGTCGCGGGTGGGAAAGTAGCCGAGATTGCCGGTGAGGGCCACGGTCTCTTTCTCGCGCGAGCCCTCCGGGCGCGCGGGCAGCCCTCCCGGCACGTCGAGGCCGAAGGGCACGACCTCCAGCCGGCCGCCGCCGGCGAGTTTCGCGGGGCGCCGCGCCTTCTCGAGGGCGAGGCGGTCCCGCTCGGCCACCACCGTGGCGAGCGCCGAGCGCTCGATCAGCTCGGCCTCCCAGACCTCGAGCCGGCGGGCCTCGCGCTCCCAAAGCCACCCGAGGGCCGGCTGCCTCTCGGCGCGCCGGCGCATATTGGCGCCGAGCGCGTCGATCAGGTCGACCACCACCGGAATGCCGCGCAGCGCCGGCTCGAGGGAGCCGAGGCGCGAGAGGGTCAGAATCACGACGTCGGGCGCCGTGCGCTCCACCTCCTCCAGGACCGCCCTGCGAAACGCCGGCGCGTCATAGAGCGCCGCCTGGATCGGCCGCGGGCTTCCCCAAACCCCGGCGACGGCCCCGCGGGCTCCCTGCCAGGCCACGGCGAGGCGCGGCACCAGGACCTCCCGGACCTCGAGGCCCGCGGCGGCGGCGGCGGCGTCCTCGGAGGCCGGCTCGAGCGACGCGCCGGGGGGCGGGCCCGCGGGGTCGCCGCTCCAGCGCTGGCTCAGGATCGTCACCCGATGCCGCCGGGCAAGACCGAGGGCCAGGCCCGCCGTGCGCACCTGATCGCCCCGGCGCCCGGGCCAGAGGGGGCGAGGGGTGAGGTAGAGAATCCGCAAGGCCGCTCAGGGAGAGAAAATTCGCCGCAGCGCGCGGCCCACGACGCCGCGGGCCGCGGGGGCGGCGGGACCGCCCTCGGCCGCCGAGCCGTTATGCCGCGGCGCGCCCGCCGGCTCGGCGAGCCCGTGGCCGCCGGATCCGTTGCTCTCGGCGGCGCCGCGGCTCGCCGGCCCCGAAGCCCGAGAGTCGCGGGCGCCCGCCTCCTCGACCGCGCCAACCGCGGGGGCCGCGCCGTAGTCCGCCGGACTCGCGACGTGGCGCCGCAGCTCCGCGTCCGGGGCGAGGGTCGGGGACGCGGCCCATCGGACCAGCTCCCGGGTGGTCGCCGTGAAGGAAAGCTCTCGATCCGTATAGTCGCGCGCCCGGTCCGCCATGGCGTCCAGGGCGGCCCGGTTGTCGACGCACCACAGCAGCTGCTCGGCCATGGCGGCGGCGTCTCCGGCCGCGAAGGTAAGGCCCAGCTCGCGCTCGGCCAGCAGGTCGCCGAGGTCGCCGACCCGGTTGTAGAGAACCGGCAGGCGCCCGCCCATCCACTGGACGATTCGATTCTTGCTGCCCAGCTGCCCCTCATACATCGGGATTTCGCTCAGCACCCCGAGATCCGCCGCCGCCTGATAGCCCGGCACCAGCTCGGCGCGCACCCAGCCCTGGAGGTGGTAGCGCTCGCGGAAGGACGAGCCGGCCACGGCCTCCTCGAAGCGCGCGTAGGTCTCCTCATCGTGTCCGGCGATGCCGCCTCCGGTCGATAAGAAATGGAGCGAGGGCGCCTTGGCCATCGCCCGCTCCAGCGCCTCGAAGAGGGTGTCGACGTCGCTCCACACGTTGTAACCGCCGCTCCACAGCGCCACGAAGGCGCCTTCGGGGATCTCCTCGCCGCGCAGCAGCGGGCGGGCGGCGCTCGCCGGCTGGGGCAGGAGGGCGCAGGGCATGACCGAGGTGAACTCATAGCCGCAGGTCTCTGCCGACAGGCGGCCCGCGACGCCCAGCTCGCCGATCGCCGCAAAACGCTGCCGGTCGGAGACCACGGACAGGCGGTCAGCGCTGGCCAGCACCGGCCGCAGGAGGTTCCAGAAATGCGCCAGCGGCCAATTCTTGCCCTCGAGGTGCGCCTTGGCCTGCGCTTCGGCCATCACGTGGCCGAATTGATCGGCCCAGAACGGCACCCGCGGGCTCTGGATGGCCAGGGCGTTGGAGCCGTAAATCGTCGCGCCCACCCAAATCTCGGCGCCCGCGGCCGCGACCCGCTCGGCCATGAAAGAGGGATCGAAGAATTCCGACGAGAGCAGCCGATGGATCTCTACGCCGTCGCGCTCCTCGCGGTCGAGGCTTTCATCGTCCGCCCCGTAGGTGCCGTCGATGCGCATCGCCAGCAGCTCGACCGAGTGGCCCGCAGCGGCCAGGCTGTGCGCGATCTGCCAGGTGCGGATCCCCGGACCGTAGGATTGCCGCGTGTTCTCGAAGGGGAGCGGACAGAGGCCGCAAACGAGGATTTTTGACATAGCTGAGCGATCGATCGAGGGCGCGAAGTCGCGCCGAGGCAAGGAGAAGGGAAGAGCAACAGAAGAGGACGAGGAGCGCTGGCTTTTCGGAGGGCTGCGGAGGCCGAGATGCTAGCATAGCGGCCTTCCCTAGACCTTTCAGCCCGCCACTCCGCCCGACATGTCCCAAGCCTCCGACGCGCGTCGACAGCCCCGCCTGTGCGCCGTGATCGTCCACCACCGCGGCCTCGAGATGCTCGACGACTGCCTCCGGAGCCTGCTGCGCTCCGAGGGCGTCGCCCTCGACATCGTGATCGTTTCGAACGGCTGCGACGAGCCCCTGCCGGCGATCGTCGAGAGCGAGCCGCGCATCCACGTCGCCCGCCCTCCCGCGGCCGTGGGCTTTAGCGAGGCCAACAATCTGGGGGCGGCCTGGGCCCGGGAGAATCTGCCGGCGACGGACTCCCTGTGCTTCATCAACAACGATACGGAGAGTCGCCCGGACACCCTCGCGGTGCTCGAGGAGACGATGCGCCGGGAGGGAGCGGCGATCGCCGGACCGCTCACCCTGATCCACGCGGCGCCCGACCACATCAACAGCGTGGGGATTCGCGTCACCGAAGACGCCGGCGCGTGGGACGACGGCATCGGCCTCAGCCTGGAGCGCTACGGCGAGCTGCCGGGGGTGCGCGAGGTCGCGGCGGTCACCGGCTCGGCGCTGCTGATCGACACCTCGTTTTTCGAGTCCATCGGCGGCTGGAACGAGGTCTACGAGTGGTATTACGAGGACATCGACCTCTGCCTCCGGGCCTGGAAGCGCGGTCGGCGGGTGGTCCACGTCCCGGACTCGGTGATCCTGCATCGCATCTCGGCCACCATGTCCGAGGGCTCGGAGCGCAAGAGCTTCTATTTCCGGCGCAACAGGCTGCTGATCGGCGTTCTGCACTGGCCCCTGCGGCCCCTCGGCCGGCTGCTCCGGCGCGCCCTGGTCGACGAGATCCTGCTCTCGCCGCGGAAGCACACGGTGCTGCATCGCCGGGCGCTGGGCGATCTCGTGCGCCGGCTCCCCCGCTACCTGCGGATGCGCCGGGCCCTTCGCGGCGACGATTCCTGGGCGCGCTTTCTCGAGCCGATCGGCAGCGTGCCGCCGATCGAGCTGCCGCGGCTGACCACCGCCGAAGCGCCCTCCGCGGACGAGGCGGGGCCGAAGGCCGCGCCCGCGCTCCCCGCAGAGGACCTGTGGCGGGACCTCGAGGAGCTCGCGGGCGCCGAGGAGAGCGACGGCGCGGCGGACGGCAGAAGAATCCTCGTCTTGGGGTGGGGTCCCCTGCCCGTCGAGGAGGCCGTGATGCACTTCGCGCCCGGCGGCCGGACCTGGCAGATCGCTTCCGCTCTCGCCGCCGACGGCCATCGGGTGGGCGTTCTATGCGCCAGGATGCCCGGCGCCTACGGGGACTCCGCCGACTCTCGCAAGCCCTCGGGGCCGCCCCGCCGGATCGAGGGAACCGCGCCCAACCTCTTCGCCTATTCCCTCGAGCTCGAGCGCTTCGAGGACGACGACGTCTTGCGCGCTGCCTTGGGCGCCCTGAGGCCGGAGGCGATCGTCGGAGCCGCCCCGGTGCCCTCCCTGCGGGCGAGTGAGCTGGCCGCGGACGAGGTGCCGATCTGGATCGATCTCTTCGGCGACCCCCTGGCCGAAGCCCAGGCCAAGGCGATGGCGAGCGGGGGCGGCGACACCGCCTCGGCCTACCTGCGCCTGATGAATCGAGTGCTCGGCCGCGGCGACGTTTTTTCCGCCGTCTCCGAGCGTCAAAAATGGGCCGTGGTGGGCCAGCTGGGCCTCGCGGGCCGCCTCGGCGGCGCCACCGCCGGCGAGCCGCTCGTTCACGTCATGCCGTGCGCGGCTCTGGAGCTTGGGCAGGAACCCGAAGACTCGGCGCAGGCAGGGAGCGCGAAGCGCGGAACCGGCGCCGACGGCGAGGCGAGCGCCCTCGGCGATCTGCCGGACGGCGCGATCCTCGCCCTGTGGAGCGGCAGCTTCAACACCTGGTGCGACGCTCCGACCTTATTCGAGGCGGTCGAGCAGGCCATGGACGCGCGCCCGCAGTTGATTTTCGCGGTCACCGGGGGCGCGGTGCGCGGACACGACGAGACGACCTACGAGACCCTCCTCCGCCTGCTTGAGACCTCCCGCCATCCGGACCGCTGGCGGCTTCTGGGGCAGCCTGCCGAGGCGGCAGTTCGCCGCCCTCAGGGCCCGGGCGGATTTCGGGGTGGTCACCGAGAGGGAGATCTACGAGCGCTCCCTGGGCTCGAGCGGGCGCATTCTCGACTGGCTCACCCACGGCCGACCGGTGATCGCCACCGAGCTGTCGGAGATCGGCGAGGCCGTAGGCAATCGCGGGCTGGGACGCGTCTACCGGGCCGGCGACGCGGACGATCTGCGCCGAGCGATCCTCGAGCTGGTCGACCTGGGCCCCGAGGCCCTGGCGGCGATCGGCGCGAGGGCGCGAGACTTCGCGCGCTCGGATTTCTCGATCGAGGCCACCACCGGGGGGCTGCGCCGCTGGGCCCACGAGCCGAGGCGCGCCGGCGACGCGGAGGCCGAGCGGCCCGACTACCTCGAGGCCGCCGCCCGCGAGGCGATGGCCGGCCTTGACCAGGCGATCGCCGCCCGCCACGCCGCCGAGGCGCGCTGGGATGAGGCGGAGTCGCGCTTTCAGCACCTGCGCTCGGAGATCGGCGATATCCACCAATCCCGCATGTGGAAGACCTGGATGCTGCTCTACGACCTGCGGGACCTCGTGACCCTCAAGAAACTCCGCGCCCGGCGCGGCTGAGGCGGCTTGGCGCGCGCGAGGCCAAGGACGGCGGCGGACCTAGTCGACATAGCCGAGCGCCCGCAGCTGCTCGAGAACCTCGGAGTCCTCCACCGCCACGGAGCCGGCGGATTCCGAGAGCTGGTGCCACCAGATTTCGGCCGTGGGCGCCGCAGACTCCGCGGCCGCGGCGCGACCGCCCGAGGGCGCTTCGCCCACCCGCCAGACGCCGTCGTTCGGCTCGATGACCACGCCGCCAGAAATCGCCGGCAGATCCACCGCCTGGCGAAAGGCCGGCAGCCCCTCCGCCGCGAGGCTCAGCCCCAACTTCGGCACGCGGACAGACGTCATGATCATGAAGAGCTCCTGGCCGGGCGGAATGCGCAGCTCGGCGAAGCCCGGCTTCTGCCACTCGAGACACTCGCAGCCGACCAGCGGGGTCTTGAGGGTTTGCAGCGTGACCGGCTGTCCCTCGACGGTGCCGCGCAGCTCGCGGTCCGTGGGGTTGCGAATCTTGAGGCGCAGGCCCGGCAGGGTGGCGGCCAGCTGGCGCCGGGCCAGGTCGCCGAGGCGCCCCAGCTCTTCCGGCATCGTCTCGAGCCGCCGCTCGATGCCGTCGGGCGTGTCGACCTCCCACACCTGCTCGCCGCCGCGAAAGGGCGCCCACGGCGAGTCGTGCACGATCAGCTTATAGCGGTCGCGGTAGCGGGCCGACAGGCCGTGCTCGAACCGGCCGCCGTAGCTCCAGGCGACCTGGGGCGGCGCCTCGTCGCGCCCCTCGAGAAGGGGTACCAAGGAGGCGCCGTCGATTTCGGGGAGGGCCGGGCTGCCGGTCAGCTCGAGGATCGTGGGGGTGACGTCGGTCAAGCGAACCTGACGGTCCACCCGCACGCCCGCGCCGCGGCCCTCGGGCTCGGCGATGATCAGCGGCACCAGCAGATTCTGATCCCACAAATAGCCGTGGTCGTAATAGCCGTGCTCGCCGAACATCTCGCCGTGGTCGGAGGTCACCACCACCACCGTGCGGCGCGCGATCTCCGGGTCGTCCAGGGCCTCGAGAAGGGGCTTGAGGAGAACGTCGAGCCGGGCGATGCCGCTGTCGTATTGATCGGACGCCAGCTCGCTCCACTCCTCGGGAATCGGCTCCCCGCGGCCTTCGATGACGCGCTGCATGCCGCGGCGAAGCCGGCCGTCTTCACTGGCGTCGTAGGCGCGCACCTCGACGTCGTCGGGCAGGTCGCTCATCTCGCCGAAATGCGGCTGCCAGGCTTTGTAGGGGCCGTGCACGGCGTAGGTGTGGAAGAAGAGGAAGAAGGGCTGGTCGCGAAGCACCTCGAGGTCGGCCAGGGTGCGCTCGATTCCCACCACCGGCTCGTCGTGCTTGCGCCCCGAATCCCGCCAGGTGCGGTAAGAGTCGAAGCCGCGGTCGAAGCCGTAGTGGTAGTCGAGATACGCGCCGCCGGTGGCGGCCCGGGTGGCGTAGCCGCGGCGCGCCAGCTCGGTGGTCAGGGTCGCCAGCTCCCCGGGCATGGGCTCCTCCTCGAAGAGCCCGTGACGCTGGGGATCGAGACTCGAGAAAAGAGACGCGTGGGCCGGCAGGGTCCAGCCGGCCTGGGAGACCACCCGCGTGAAGATCGCGCCCCGCCGCTCGGCCCAGGCGTCGAGGTTCGGCGAGGTCTCGCGTCCGTAGCCGTAGAGCGAAAGTCGATCGGGCCTCAGGGTGTCGAGGACGATCAGCACCACGTTCGGGGGCGGCTCGGTTTCGGCCGGCTGCAGCACCTTGGGGTGGGCGATCAGCGGCAGCGCGGTGTCCTCGCCGAAGCGGTCCTGGGGGTCGACCTCGAAACGCAGGTTAAGGGAAGCGCCGGCGAAAGAGGAGAGATCCACGTCGGCCTCGCGCCACGCGGGCGCCGCCGCCTCGAGGGCAGCGCTCCACAGCACTTCTTCCCGGCCCTCGGCCGCGCCGACCAGGCGGAGAGGAAATTCCCGCTTGTTGCGCCGATGGGCGGCGTAGCCGAAGCTCACGCGGGTCCCTCGGACCACCTCGACGCCCCGGCGCTCCACCGGAGCATCCGGCAGCAGCATCCGAACGACCCGCCGGTCGTTCTCGACCGCCACCTTCCAGGGCTTTGAGGCGGCGTCCTGGAGGCGCTGCTCGTCGAGCTTCAGCTCCAGCGTCTCGAGGCTTTCGAGGCCCATCTCGTTGAGGCCCCAGAGAATCAAGCGCAGCCGATCGATCGAGCCGCGCCACAGCTCGTGCTCGCCGACCTCGAAATCGAGGGTCGCGGCGCCGAGATCGAGCCGTTTGGCGGTCAGCTTCCGCTGGCCTGAGAAAGCCTCGCCGGGCCCGGCCCAGAGGAGAAAGACCGAGCGCAGGCCGTCCTCGGGCTTCACGTGCAGGCGCAGAACGTCGGCGCGGTCGGCGTCGATCTCGACCTCGGAGACGATCACCGCGTGGTTGCCCACCGGCTGCAGGTAAAGGCCGTCTCCCTCGTATCGCTCTCCGGCCGATCGCTCGGCCGCGATCGGCAGCGAGCCCTCGCGACTCCCCCAGGGCCATCTGCCGCGCGACACGACGTCGTAGAGCGAGTCCGTCACCAGGGCCTCGGCTTCGCCGTCGATCCAGCGGGTGGCGGTCACCAAATCGCCGGGGGATTGCGGGGTTTTCGAGCAGGCGAGAAGCGGGC
>JBCCLG010000115.1:0-10386 GCA_039027015.1 Acidobacteriota bacterium
CGCGCGGTGAGCATCAAGACCAGCGTGTCGACGTTGCTGCGCCGCAGCTCTCGGCAGACGTCAAAGCCGCCGAGCCCCGGCAGCATGACGTCGAGAATGATGAGGTCATAGCGCCCGGAGCGGCCGGCGGCGAGGCCGCGGTCGCCCGACAGCTCGGCGTCGACGGCGTAGCCTTCGGCGCGCAGGCGGTCGCCGATCGTGAGGACCAGTCCAGCCTCGTCCTCGACGAGCAGAACGCGCGCCTCGGGGCGGGTCTCCGTCACGGCGACGCCTCGGGGGCAGGAGCGGCGATCGGCAGGGCGACGCCGAAGCGGCTCCCCCGCCCGGGCCGCGATTCGGCGATCACCCGGCCGCCATAGCGCCGGGCGAGCTGCGCCACCCAGCTAAGGCCGAGGCCGGTGCCCGGCTTCTGCTCTTCGAGGGCGCGGCGGCCGCGGAAGAACGGCTCGAAGACCCGGCGGCGCTCCGCGCGGCCGAGGCCCCTCCCGCGATCGCGCACGGCCACCTCCACGGCGGGCCGCCAGCGCAGGCGGGAAGCGCTCGCCTCGACGGCGATTTCGCGGCCGCCGTATTTAAGGGCGTTGCCCAGAAGGTTCTGCAGCAGCGAGTCCAGGGCCCACGGATGGGCGCGCAGCGGCGGCAGCTCCGGGTCGACCTCGACGCGCACCCGGGCCCCGGCCTCGGCGATTTCGCCCTGGAAGCGCTCGAGAACGCGCTCGACGCTCGCCCGCACGTCCGCCTCGGCCCCCTCGGCGGCCTCGGCGGCGCGCGTCAGGCCGAGGATGCGCTCCACCAAATCCCCGAGACGCCGGACCTCCTGGGTCATCACCTCGCCGTATTGGCGCACCTGGGAGGGCTCCTGAACGACCCCGTCGGAGAGATTCGCGGAGGCCGAGCGCAGCACGGAGAGCGGCGTGCGCAGCTCGTGGGTCACGCCGGTCATGAAGTCGAAGCGGGCCCGGGCCAGGCGCTGAGACTGCACCGTGAGCGCCATCAGGAGAGCCACGGCCACGGCCAGCACCGCGAGGGCCGCCAGGCCGACCGCCAGGTTGCGGTGCCACAGCTCCCGCAGCCGGGGGTCGACCGCGCTGCGGTGAACCTCGACCTCGAGGCTCCAGCGGTCGCCGACGCCGGGCATCGCCATGAAGACCACGGGCTCCGCCGGGGCCGCCGTTCCGCGCGCCGCGGCCGACTCGCGGTCTTCTCGAGTCGCGCTCGTCAGCCGGGTCAGCGCTTCGCCGAAGGCGCGGTTCAAATCGACGCTCGCCCGCAGGATTTGAGGAGCGCTGGCGGCGACCGGCGGCAGCGCCGGCCCGCTGCCGCCCACGAGACGCCGCTCGCCGGAGGCTGCCTCCCCGAAGATCAGCCAATAGTCGAGGTGCTGTCGATGCCAGCGCCACGCCTCTTGAGCCTCGGACTCCACCCACGATGCGACCCCGGCTCGCGTCACCACCATCCACAGCACCGGCGCCCGGGCGACCAGGTCGGCCGAAGACCTGGCCTCCTCGAGGGTCCGACCCTCAAAAGCCACCCGCGCCGAGAAGACCATCCTTTCTTCCTCGAGCAGTCGCGGCAAAAGCCCGGGCAGGGATTTCTCCTTTCTCCACTCCTCGACCCAAATCGCGAGATCCGGCGGCGTCGGCATCTCGACGGCCGGCCCTTCCGGCGGTAGCGAGAACCACGCCGGCGCTGCCCCGTCCGGCACCGCCGCCTCCGCGGCGTCGGGAATCTCGAGGTACACCGCTTCGACCAGGCGGCCGAAGCCGGACTCCCGAGGCCAGTCCGGGCGGGGATTCTCGGGCCGGCGAAGGTCTCCGACGGAGTAAGCCTGCACGTCGGCATTCCATCGCACGAGCTCCGCCGCCAGGCCGGACGCCAGCTCGCCCAGGGCCTCCTCGATTTCGAGGCGGGTGCGCTCGGTTGCGGTGTCCTGAAGCTCTCGCGCCCAGCGCATTTGAAGAACGCCGAGCAGCGGCAGAGCCACGAGCAGAAGCGCGGCCAAGGCCCCCAGCAAAATGTGCGATCGGCGCGCGGTCATCCCCTCAGCATAGCGACCCACGGGCGCGAGGCGGGCCGTTCTTTACAGCCCCTTACAAGTCCGCGAGGCCTTTTACGAAAGCCCACGGCGCTTGACGGGGCCTTGCAGCCAGCTCACCTCCCTGGCGCCGCGTCGCCCTAAATTTCTCGGGTCGCCTGACGTTTCAACCCTCCCCTCTGCCCAGGAGTCTCCCCATGAAGCAGCGCCCCAGCCCCCTTCGCTCCGCCGCGACCCTCCTCGCCTGGACGCTCTCGCTCGCAGGGCTCTTCGCCGCCCCGGCCGCCGCCGAGCCCGCGGGCGACGCCCTCACCGAGGGCGTCGTCGAGTTTGCCATCCGCTACGAGGACGTCGGGCCGATGGCCGCCATGCTGCCGAAATCGGAGAAGGTCTCCTTTCGCCCCGGAGCCGTGCGCGTTGAGAGCGGACAAAACGTCAGCCTAGACGGCGTTCTGCCGGGAAAACGCGTCCAGCTGCTCACGGCCGGCGGCGCGCTCAAGCTGGCCTTTGTGATGCCCGCACCGGAGCCCGCAGGCCGGAGCGAACTGGTGCGCTTTGAGAGCGCCGACGAGCGCCGCTCGATCGCCGGCGTCGAGGCGCGCCGGGTCGACGGCGTCGATCGCGAAGACGACTCCAACCGCCTCGCCTATTGGGTCAGCGATCGCCTCGACGCGCGATGGTTCCCGGTGCCGGGCCTCGAGGGCTTTCCCCTCGACTACCTACAGCCGATTCAGGACGGCTTCGCGCACCGCGTGGCCGAGCGGGTCGAGGCAAAGGCCCTCGACGCCTCGCTCTTCGCGATCCCGGAGGGCTATGAACAAATAGAGATCGCCTCTCCGCGAGAGATCTCGCGCGTTCTGAAAGAGCGCCTCGGCGGCCAGGTGCAGGTGGTGGAATGAGCCTCACCCTCACAATCCGCGGCCTCAGCAAACGCTACCCTCGAGGCCCCCAGGCCCTCAACGACGTCAGCCTCGAGATCGGGTCCGGAATCTTCGGTCTGCTCGGCCCGAACGGCGCCGGCAAATCGACCCTGATGCGCATTCTCGCCACCCTGCAGGAGGCCGACGACGGCACCGTTCGCCTCGGCGATCTGGATCCCTCCCGGAATCGCCAGGAGCTGCGCCGGCAGCTGGGCTATCTGCCTCAGGATTTCGGACTCGACCCCTCGGTGACGGCCGAGCGCCTGCTCGATCACCTCGCCGAGCTCAAGGGCCTCACCGACCGCCGCCGTCGCCGCGCCGCCGTCGCCGACATGCTGGAGCGCGTTCATCTCGAGGACCATCGCCGTCGCAGGCTGGGGACCTTCTCCGGAGGCATGAAGCAGAGGTTCGGCATCGCCCAGGCGCTGATCGGGGATCCGAAGCTGCTGATCATCGACGAGCCGACCACCGGCCTCGATCCCGAAGAGCGGCGCCGCTTCTTCAACGCGCTCGCCGGGCTGAGCGAGCGCACGATCGTCATTCTCTCGACTCACCTGGTGGACGACGTGGCCGAGCTGTGCAGCAGGATGGCCGTCCTTCAGGAAGGGCGGCTGCGCTTTTTCGGCTCGCCCGCGGAGGCCCTGGAGCGGCTGCGCGGGAAAATCTGGGTTCAAAAGGCGCAGGGCCCGGACCCGCGGGAGCGCGAGGCCGAGGGCGATTTCACCATCCTGCGGCAGCGTCGATATCTCGGCACCCTCCTCACCCACGTGCTGGCCGACGCGCGGCCGGGCCCCGGGTTCACGAGCGCTCCCGCGGAGCTCGAGGACGCGTATTTCGCCGTTCTTCACGGCGCGCAGGCCGGCGAAGCGGCGGCGGACGAACGGAGGCGGGCGTGAACGCCTGGCGAATCGTCCGCTACGAGGTCCTCCGGGGCGCTGCCCGCCCTGGCTTCTGGCTGCTCTTCACCCTTTTTGCCGCCCTCGGCTTCGCCGCCGTCCAGGCCTTCGCCGGCGTGTTCGACGGCCTCAGGCTGAGCCTCTCTTTGGGCGGCGAGAGCCTGCGCGCGAACTCCGCCTTCTTCATCGACGGAGCCGTCAGCCTGCTGACGGCCCTCGGTCTTCCCCTCACCGCGGCCTTCTTCATCACCGCCCTCCACCGCGAGGCCGGCGACCGCTCCGCGCCCCTCCTGTGGACCACTCCCCTCGCGAAGTGGAGCTATTGGAGCGGCCGTACGGCCTCGGCCGTGATGCTCAACCTGCTGATGCTTTCGGGGGTCTGCCTGGGCATTTGGGCGGGAACCGAGATGCCGTGGATCGACCCGGAGCTGATAGGCGAGGGCCATCTCAGGTTCTACGCCCAGCCCTTTGCCCTGAGCGCCGTGCGGCGAACGCTCCTGGTGGGATCGCTCGTCGCCCTGGCCCTGGCGTGGACTCGCTCCACGATCGCGGCGTACCTCACGGTGGTGGCCTGGATCGGCGTGAGCCGCGCCGCCCGGAGCCTGACCGCCGATCTCGACGACCGCGCCTTCGCCGCGATTCTCGACCCTTCGGGCCGCGTGGCGGCGGGCCTGGTGACCCGCACCTGGTCGACGGCGGAGAAAAACACTCAGCTCGTGCCCGTGGAGGGCCTGGTGGCCGTCAACCTGGCGCTGTGGCTCTCGCTCACCGCGGCCCTGTGGATCGCGGCGGGGGTCCTGTTTCGTCCGGAACGCCAGGCGACGGAGGACGCGGCGGCCAGCCCGGCCCGGCGGCTCGCCCGCTCGCTCCGCGGGCTCGCCGGCCGCGTGATTCTTCGCCCGCTCGGGGCGCTTCTCGATCGCCTGCCCCTCGCCGTGAGGCTCGCCGTCGGCGGCTATCTGGCGGTGATCACCCATCCGATGTTCGCGGTCACGGTGCTCTTCGGGCTCGTCTCGATCGCGGTGGCGGCGCCGTCTGTCTCCATGCTCTTCGGCACGCCGACCTGGCCCGTGACCTACGCCGTTCTCGAGGTGATCGCCACGGTCTTTGAGCCCTACGCCGTGGGCGTGACGATCTTCTTCGCCGGCCATCTCCTGTGGCGCCCTCGGGATCTGGGCCTCAAGCCGCTCCTGGACGCCGCCCCCCGCGGTCCGGCGCTGCCGGTCGTGACCTGCGTGCTCTCGATGCTCGGGGTCCTGATGACCCTGCAGGCGACGCTCGGGGCCGCCGGCGTTCTCTACCAGCGCCGCGAGGGTCACAGCCGCCACGAGTGGGCGACCTACGCCCTCGACCTCTTCGTTCTGCGCTTCGCGGACCTGGCGCTTCTCCTGGTCTTGACGGTTTTCCTGCAGCTGCTGATCCAGCGCAAGGCCGTGGCCTATTTCGCGTCGGCCGCGGTCTACCTGGCGATGCGATTTGCGCCGGCTCTCGGCGTCGATCACGTTCTTCTGCGATTCGGCAGCGATCCGGGCTACACCTTCTCGGAGGTCAACGGCATCGCCGAGTTCCTGGGCGGCTGGCTGGTGGTCAAGGCCTATTGGTTCGGCATCGCGGGCCTTTTGCTGGCGGCGGCGGTGCTGCTCTGGCCGAGGGGCGGCGACCACGATCTGGCCGCGAGGCGGCGACGCGCCAGGAGACGGTTTTCGCCCGGAGCCCGGGCCGCCGTCCTCGCGGCCGGCGCGGTCGTTGCCTGTTTCGGTGGCCTGACGGTCTACAACGTGCACGGCCTCAACGACTACCGGAGCCCCGCGGGCGCCGAAGCCGAGAAGGTGCGGGTCGAGCGCACCCTGCGGCCGTGGCTCGAGCGGGCTCAGCCGCGCATCGCGTCGGCCCGCTACGAGGTCGACCTCTTTCCGCAAGGCGGCCGAGCCGACGTGCGAGCCGTCCTGCGGTTGAGAAACCCCCACGCCGCCGAGCGGATCGAATCCCTGCTCCTGCGCCTTCCCGACGGCCTCGAGCTGCTCGAGATCGCGATCGACGGCGCGAGCTCCCGAGTCCCCGGGGCGCTCGTCGGCTCATACCGCCTCCTCGAGCTCGAGACGCCCCTTGCCGCCGGCGCCTCGGCGGACCTCACGTACCGCGCGCGCCTGGCGCGGCGGGGATTCGCCAACCGCCAAACGGGCGGCGGCGTGGTCAAAAACGGCAGCTTCGTGTTCAGCGGCGCCGTGGCCCTCGGCCTGGGCTACGACCCCGGCGGCGAGCTCAGCGACCCGCGGCGTCGCCGCCGCTTCGGCCTCCCCGAGCGCTCGCCCCTGCCGCTCCGCGACGCCCCGGGGGTCGGCCGCAACAGCCTGACCGTCGACTCCGACGCGATTCCCTTCGAGGTCGACGTCACCACCGACGCCGACCAGATCGCGCTGGCGCCCGGGGATCTCGTGGGCACCCGCGAGGCGGCGGGACGAAAGACCTTCTCCTATCGCGCCGCCGTGCCGATGCAGCACCTGTGGGCGGTTCTCTCGGGGCGCTACGCCGTGAGCACCGAACGCTGGCGAGGGATCGACCTCGAGATCTACCACCAGCCCGAACACGACGCCAACCTCGACGCCATGATGCGAGGCATGAAGCGCAGCCTCGAGTACCTGACGGCGAATTTCGGCGAGTATCCCCACCGCGCGCTGCGCATCGTGGAGTTTCCGCGCTACGGCAGATTCGCGATGTCGCTTCCGGGCCTGATCCCGTACTCAGAGAGTCTGGGCTTCATCGCCCGCAAGCGCACGGGCCCGGGGAGCGAAGGCGCCGTCGACTACCCGTTCTACGTCACCGCCCACGAGGTGGCGCACCAGTGGTTCCCGCATCGGGTGAGTCCCGCCCACGCGGAAGGTATGGCTTTTCTCTCGGAGACCTTCGCGCAATACGTCGCCCTGCGCGTGATGGAAGAACAGTTTGGTCCGCGGATGATCGGCACCTACCTGCGCTACGAGCTCGACCGCTACCTGCTCGGGCGCAGCGTCTCGCGCCTCGAGGAGCGCCCGCTCGCGACGGTGCACCAGCAGAGCCACGTCTACTACAACAAAGGCTCGCTGGCGATGTACGCGGCCGCCGATCTCATCGGTCGCGACGTCATGGACGCGGCCCTCGCCGAGTACATGGAGCGCTTCGGCGGCTCAGGACCTCCCTATCCGACCTCCGCGGACTTTCTCGAGATCCTGCGCTCCCGCGCCGCGCCCGAGCATCACGGCGCCCTCGCGGACCTCTTCGAGCGCATCACGTTCTACCGCCTGTCCGTCCAGGACTCCGCGTGCGAGGCCTTGGGCTCAGGCCGCTACCGGGTCACCCTCGACCTCAGCGCCTCGAAGGTCTTCTACTCGGGCGAGTCCGGCGAGGAGATACCCGCAGAGCTCAACGACCTCGTCGAGATCGGCGTTTTCGCCGAGCGCCGGGTGCTGCGCAAAATGAAGCCGGTCACCCTCGAGCTGGAGCAGCGGCGGCTCACTGGCGACACCCGCGTCGTCTTCGAGGTAGACCAGCTGCCGCTGCGCGCCGGTATCGATCCGTTCTTCAAGGTCATCGACCGCAGCCCCGAGGACAACGTGGTGGACCTTAAGTGCGAGCCTCAGGAGAAAGGCTGACGAGGCAGCAAAAAGGCCGCCCTGCCTGCATAGCCAAAGGGCGGCCTCCGATCCTGCGGCGCGCAGCTTGCCCAACGGGGGCGGCCGCTCACTCCTCGATCGGCGGAATGCGCAGAACCTGACCGGGGTAGATCTTGTCGGGATCCTCGAGCATGGGGCGGTTGGCCTCGAAGATCACCATGTACTTGCTCGCCTTGCCGTACTGCTTCTTGGCGATGCCGGAGAGGGTGTCGCCGCGGACCACGGTGTAGAAGGTGGCTTCGGGCTCGGGGTTCTCGACCTCGAGCTGGTTGTCGACGGCCTCGATGCCCTCGAGGTTGCCGGCCGTGAGGGCCGCCTTTTCGGAGTCTTCCTGGCTGCCGACCTGACCCTTGAGGGTCACGGTACCGCCGTCGACCTCAATGTCGGCATCGGTGATCTCGAGCCCCATCTCGGCGATGCGGTTCTCGAGAGCTCTGGCCTTCTTCAGCTCCTCGAGGCGCTCGCGCTGCGCGCTGGCCTTCTGCTCGAGCTCGCGCTCGATGCGCTCTTCTTCTTCCTTGCTGCCGAACATTTTCTTGCCAGCCGATTTCACGAAACTCAGCAAACCCATGGGTATTTCTCCTCCGGTCGGTGAATGATCAGGTGGGGGCTGGGCGGATTGTACATTCGGCGCGCGCTTTCCCGGCTCCTTTCCGGAGCGCCGCGACGCGGCGCGAGAGAGAGGCGAAAGTCGAGCGTAAAAAAGTCTTGCGCCCGGGCGCGCCTCAGGCGTAACCTGGGCGTAACATGACGACCACGACCTACCGAATCTCGCACGCCCCGCTCTCGCCGCCGCAGCTTTCAGCGGCGCGCCTTCCCGGCAGCCCTCTCGCTCCGGTCGACCTTCGCCTCTCGGACTTTTATCCCTCAGGCTCGGGGTTCTCCGAGCCCGCCGCCGAGGCGGCGACGCCGGGGCTGCTCGCCTGGCAGTGGCTGCGCGCCAGGATTCTGCCCGGAGCCGTGGAGCGGCTGAGGCGCGATGCGGCCCTCAGGCGGCCGCTCGAGCTGGGCTCGTTCGCGCGCCCCTTCGAGTCTCTGCCCGAGCGCCGAGCGCTTCTCGAGGCTCTCGACCGCGGCGCCTCGGGCCTGGAGCCTTCGAGCCCCGGACCTTCGAGCCCCGGACCTTCGAGCCCCGGACCTTCGAGCTCCAGACCTTTGAACCCGAGCCCCGCGGGCCTGACCGTCACCCTCTACTGCCTTTCGGCGGCGGTGGCCGAGGACCTCGAGATTCTGGGACGAATCGACCGCGACCACGCGCTCACCGTGCGCTGGCGGATCGAGGCCGAGTCGGCGGGCGGCGACGCCTATCGCCGGGAGGCCGTGCTGGCCGCCGCGGCCTGGTTTTCGGCCCACGGCCTCACGACGGAGTTTCACGTGGGCGCCGGCATGCCGGCGGAGGAGCTGAACGCGCTGGCCAGGCGCGCCGCGGAGGCGGGCGTGGGCGATCTCGTGGCGGCCGGCGGCCGGCGCGACGAGTGCCCCGATCTCGAGCGGCTGCGCCTGATCCACGGCTTTCCCCGGGCCCAGCCGGTGAGGGGCTAGCCCGCAATCAGGCCGCGGGGAGGGCGCTTCTCAGCGCTGACAGCCCGGACAGTAGAAGGTGCTGCGGTTGGCCTGAACGATGCGGCGAATGGAGCCCGGGCAGCACCCGCACGGCTCCCCCTCGCGGCCGTAGACCGACAGAGAGACTTGGAAGTAGCCGGCGTTGCCCTCGCCGTCGGTGAAGTCGTTGAGGGTGGTGCCGCCCTCCCGAATGGCCTGGGCGAGGGTGGCGCGCACCGAGTCCGCCACCCGCTGCCAGGTCGCCGAGGCAACCCGGTTGACCGGCCGTTTGGGGTGAACGCGCACCCGCCACAGGGCCTCGCTGGCGTAGATATTGCCCACGCCGACCACCACTCCGCCGTCCATCAAAAAGGTCTTGATCGGACCTCGCCGACCCTCGGCGCATCGCCTCAGATGCTCGCCGTCGAAGGCGCCTCCCAGGGGCTCGACGCCGAGATGGGAGAAATGGCGATCGCTCTCGAGGCTCGAGGTGTCGAGCACCAGGGCCTGGCCGAAACGCCTGGGATCCACCAGGCGAAGCCTGCCGCCGCCCTCGAGGTGGAAGGCCACGTGCTCGTGGCGGGCGGCGGGCTCTCCAGCGTCCACCACGGTCAGGCGCCCGCTCATGCCGAGGTGGATGGCCAGGGTGCGGCCCCCTTCCAGGTCGATCAGCAGGTATTTGGCGCGCCGGCGCACGGTCTCGATGCGCCGGCCCTCGAGAGCCACCAGGCCGGCGCGGTCGAGGGGCTCGCGCAGGGTGTGGAAGCGAACCTCCACCCGGCGAAAGCGCTCGCCCACCAGGCGAGGCTCGAGGCTCATCTTGACGACTTCGACTTCCGGTAGCTCAGGCATGGGCGAGGAGCGGGCGGTCCCTATGGAGGGGAGGAGAGGGAGGAGGAGAGAGATTCAGCGGCGGCGCGCAGCTCCTCGAGGGTCGGCGGATCGGCGGCGGCGAGCGCCAGCACGGCGCGGGCGGTGGCGAGGAGGATGGCCAGATCGCCCGGGGCGCTGCGCGCCTCGAGGTAGTCGAGATAGCCGCGCAGCTTGAAGGGCTGAAGATAGCGCCTGTAGAGGTCCTCGGTCGATGAGGCGGGCTCGCTCCGGCGCAGTTCGGCGAGCAGGGCCTCTTCGCTGCGCAGGCGCAGGGTCACCGGGTCGGTTAAGCCCGGACGCGCCTCGAGAACCCGGCGCCAGCGCGGGTCTTCGAGATCGACGAAGGCCTCCACCTCGGGCCGCGGACCGACAAAAGACATCTCCCCGCGCAGAATATTGATCAGCTCGGGCAGCTCGTCGAGCTTGGTGGCGCGCAGGGCGCGGCCCACGGCGGTGACCCTCTGGTCGCC
>JBCCLG010000116.1:0-10320 GCA_039027015.1 Acidobacteriota bacterium
CTGGGTGAAGCCGCCCTTGGGCCGGATCTTGTAGCTCAGGCGGTCGTCGAGGGACTCGAGGCGCTGGTAGGCCTCTTTCATGCGATCGGGATCCATGGCTCAACCCCCTTTTGGGTCCGGACCCTCGGCCGTCCGGTGGACCAGGGTAGCGGTCGCCTGATCGCGCGGGCGCACGAGAATTTCGTCGATATTGACGTGGCTCGGGCGGCTGGCCGCCCACGCGATGCACTCGGCGATGTCTTCGCCGGTAAGAGGCTGCATGCCGCGATAGACGCCGTCGGCACGGTCGCGGTCGCCGTCGAAGCGCACCAGGGAGAACTCGGTCTCCACCATGCCCGGAGCGATTTCGGTGACCCGCACCGGCCGGCCGAGCAGCTCCAGGCGCAGGGTTCGGGTCAGCGCCCGCAGGCCGTGCTTGGCGGCGGTGTAGCCCGCCCCGCCGGGGTAGGTCTCGAATCCGGCGATCGAGCCGACGTTGATCACGTGGCCGTCACCGGAGCGCTCGAGGGCGCCGAGCAGAGCGCGGGTCATGCGCAGGGTGCTGAGCACGTTGAGCTCGTACATCTCCCGCCACTTGCGCTCGATCGCCCGCTCGATGCTTTCGGCGCCGAGGGCTCCGCCCGCGTTGTTGACCAGCAGATGTACGGCGCCGCCGAGGTGCTCTAAGGCGCGGGCCGCGAAGCGCTCCACGCTCTCGGCGTCGGTGACGTCGAGGGTCTCGACATGAACGGCGCCGCTGGCCCCTGCGGTGCTCGCCTCCTCGGCGAGGGCCCGCAGGCGCTCTGAGCGGCGGGCGCCGGTGACCACCCGCCAGCCCCCGGCGGCCAGCAGGCGCACGGTGGCGGCGCCGATGCCGGCGCTGCCGCCGGTGACCACGGCGCACCTGGCGGAGGCGGGGGCTGGGCTCATCGTCACGGCGGCGCTCTCAATTGGCCCCGGCGTCGGTGGTCCATGACGGCAGGAGGTCGGGGTCGATGCCCACCGACTCGACCGCCGACCGCCACACGTCGCCGGGCTCGGAAGCGAAGATCAGGCGGCTGTCCACCGGCGCGATGAGCCAGTCGTTGCGCACGATCTCCTGCTCGAGCTGCCCCTCGTCCCAGCCGGCGTAGCCGAGATAAAGGCGGAAGCTGTCGGCCGGCAGGTGCGCCAGGCGCTGGAGGTCTGTGACGCTCTGGGTGACCTCGACGCCCGGGGCCAGGCCCTCGGACTCCTCGTCGTCTCGAATCACCAGCGTGCCCATCTCCCAGCTCACCGGCCCGCCGAAATAGGCGCAGCTCTCGTCGCCGTCGCGCCACGGCACCTCGAGGTCGTCGAGAATGTCGGCGATCTTCAGCTCGGTCGGCCGATTGACGATGAATCCCAGGCTGCCCTCTTCGGCATGGCGCACCAGGAGAATGACGCTCTTGTGGAAAAAGGGATCCATCACCTGCGGCATGGCGAGCAGGAAGATCGGCGTCTCCAGGGAGTCGGGCGAATCGGGCGCCTCGGCAGGCTCGGCGGCGTCAGATGGCGGCATGGGAGGGCAAGGAGGAAGTGTCGAGCATCGGATTGAGATCTTAACAGCCCGCGACCGGAGTCCGGCCGCGCGGCGGCGGTATTTTCCGCGCCCTCGCCGCCCGAAACCCTCCGGGAATTCAGCGCCCGCGGCCGAGGTTTATAAAGAAGCCTGAGCGCCTCTTCACCAAGAATCTACCGGGCGACGCGGCGGCTCGCGAGCGCGTCCGTGCGGCCTGCGTTAGAATGAAGGATCCAACCTTTCCGAGCGGCGATTTTCTACTCGGTAAAAGAGTCCTCCAAAGGTCCTGTATATGAAAGATAGCTTTTCCGCACACAAAGATCTGACCGTGGCGGGTCAGACCTTCAGAATCGCCAGCCTTCCCGCTCTCGAGGCCCAGGGATACGACGTCTCCCACCTGCCGTTCTCAACCCGCATCCTGCTAGAAAATCTCCTGCGCCGGGAGGACGGCGGCGCCGTGCCCGCCGCGGATATCGAGGCTGTCGCCACCTGGGATCCCCAAGCCGAGCCGAGCGTCGAGATCGCCTTCATGCCGGCCCGCGTGCTGCTCCAAGACTTCACGGGCGTACCGGCGGTGGTCGATCTGGCGGCGATGCGCGACGCCGTGGTCGCCATGGGCGGCGATCCGGAAAAGATCAACCCCCTGCAGCCTGCCGAGCTGGTGATCGATCACTCGGTCCAGGTCGACGAATATGGTTCCGAAGCGGCTCTTTTGCTCAACGCGGAGAGAGAGTTCGAGCGCAACTTCGAGCGCTACGCTTTTTTGCGCTGGGGTCAAGGCGCGTTCGAAAATTTCAAGGTCGTGCCGCCGGCCACCGGCATCGTGCATCAGGTCAACCTCGAGTACCTGGCGCGGGTGGTGATGGTCGGCCGGGGCTCCGCCGGCGTCGCCCCCTGGGCCTACCCGGATACCCTGGTAGGCACCGACTCCCACACCACCATGATCAACGGCATCGGCGTTCTCGGCTGGGGCGTCGGCGGCATCGAGGCCGAGGCGTCCATGCTCGGTCAGCCGATCTCCATGCTGATTCCCCAGGTGGTGGGCTTCCGGCTCGAGGGCCAGCTGCGCGAGGGCGCGACCGCCACGGATTTGGTGCTGCGCGTGGTCGAGATGCTGCGCGAGCGCGGCGTGGTGGGCAAATTCGTCGAGTTTTTCGGCGCCGGCCTCTCCGGCCTGCCGCTCGCCGATCGGGCGACGATCAGCAATATGGCGCCGGAATACGGCGCCACCTGCGGCATTTTCCCGGTCGATCAGCAGAGCCTCGACTATCTGCGCTTTACCGGCCGCAGCGAGGAGAGCGTCCAGCTGGTGGAGGCCTACATGAAGGAGCAGGGGCTCTTTCATACGGCCGACGCGCCGGTGGCGAGATATACCGACGTGCTGGAGCTCGACCTCTCGAGCGTCGAGCCGAGCCTCGCCGGCCCCAAGCGCCCGCAGGACCGCATCGCCCTCTCCCGGCTGCACACCTCCTTCGCCGAGTCGCTGCCGAGCCTCAAGAAGGGCTCCGCGGAGCCGACCGACGGCGGCGCCGGCGATTCCTCGAGCGCCGTTTCGGTGACCCGCGGCGGCGAGACCTTCACCCTCGACCACGGCAGCGTGGTGATCGCGGCGATCACCAGCTGCACCAACACCAGCAACCCCTCGGTCATGGTGGCGGCCGGTCTGGTGGCGCAGAAGGCCCGCCAGCGCGGCCTGAGCTCAAAGCCCTGGGTGAAGACCAGCCTCGCTCCGGGCTCCAAGGTGGTGACGCGCTACCTCGAGGAGTCGGGGCTCGACGTGGACCTCGAGGCGCTGAATTTCCACACCGTGGGTTATGGCTGCACCACCTGCATCGGCAACAGCGGACCGCTGCCCGAGGAGATTTCGAAGGCGATCAACGACCACGACCTGGTGGCCTGCTCGGTGCTCTCGGGCAACAGGAATTTCGAAGGGCGCATCAGCCCCGACGTGCGCGCCAACTATCTGGCGTCGCCGCCTCTGGTAGTCGCCTACGCCATCGCCGGCCGGGTCGACGTCGACCTCAAGAGCGACCCGATCGGCGTTGATCCGGAGGGCCAGGAGGTCTTTTTGCGCGATATCTGGCCGTCAAACCAAGAGATCGCCGAAACGGTGGGATCGTGCCTCAAGGCCGAGATGTTCGAGAGCGAGTACGCCGACGTCTTCGCCGGCCCCGAGCAGTGGCAGGAGCTGCCGACCCCCGAAGGCGCGACCTTCGACTGGCAGGGCGACTCGACCTACGTGCGCCTGCCGCCCTATTTCGTCAACATGGAGCGCGAGCCTCAAACCCCTCGCGACGTGCGCGGCGCCCACGTGCTGGCCCTGCTCGGCGAGAGCGTGACCACCGATCACATCTCGCCCGCGGGCGCGATCAAGCGCCAAAGCCCGGCCGGTGAGTACCTGATCGCCAACGGCGTGGCGGTGCGCGACTTCAACTCCTACGGCTCTCGGCGCGGCAACCACGAAGTCATGATGCGCGGCACCTTCGCCAACGTGCGGCTGCGCAACCAGCTGGTCGAGATCGAGGGCGGGTACACCCGGCACATCCCCTCGGGCGAGGAGATGTCGATTTACGACGCCTCCATGCGCTACCAGGAGCAGGGAACGCCCCTGGTCGTTTTGGCCGGCAAGGAATACGGCACCGGATCGTCCCGCGACTGGGCGGCCAAGGGCAGCCTGCTGCTCGGCATTCGGGCGGTGATCGCGCGCAGCTTCGAGCGCATCCACCGCTCGAACCTGATCGGGATGGGCGTGCTGCCCCTCGAGTTCTCGGGCGACGATTCGGCCTCCTCCCTGGGGCTCAACGGCCACGAGACCTTCGACATCGAGGGCATCGAGGCGCTGGTCACCTCCGACTTCGAGCTCGGTCGTCAGCTCGAGGTCACCGCCCGCGCGGCGGACGGCACCACGACCTCCTTTCAGGCCAACGTGCGCCTCGACACGCCCCAGGAAGTCGCCTACTACCATCACGGCGGCATCCTTCAATACGTGCTGCGTCAGCTGATCTGATCGCCGCAAGTCGCCGCGGCTTCATCCCGGCCGTCTAGCCACTCCCTCCCTATGCGCCCCTCCCCGGAAAATCCGGAGAGGGGCGCTTCGTATCTGCGGGTCTTGGGCGCAAGCTTTTGTAGGATTTATTCTTGGTCTTTTGGTGGAACGAAACTTTTTTAAAGACCGTCTCTTCTGAATTGGTCTTAATCTTTGCATCTGCGCGGCGCTTTCGTTCGGTGATTTGGCTTCTCCCCCGGGTCGGCGGGCCTACCCGCGGTCTCCGCGGGTCCCTCAGGCCTGTTAGGAGCCTGCGGAATCGCGGGTGAGGCGGGTATTTATGTGATAAGATCATAGGTCACGGTTTCGATCTGGGGGTCCCCGGACCGATTCGCTTCATCACGAGAACAGCCCCAAAGATCGCCCCGAGACAGCGTCCGAATCCGTAAAGGAATCGTTTTCGGGGCTTGGAAAGTGAAAGCCATGAAAAAGATTCTCTGCGCCGCGCTGGTGTTTGCCGGGCTCGCGCTGCCGCGCCCGGCAGCCTGGGCCGGCGGAACCCCGACGCCGCCGCCGAGCGAGCTCCTGCAGATGGCGAGCGCGGGGAGCGGGGTGTCGAACGGCGACTACGTCAGCAATCAGGCGGCCCCCGCTCTCGACGCGCCCTACCGTTTCTTCGTCGAGGTTCCCCCCGGCACCGCGAACCTCGATATCCAATTTTTCGACGCCGACGTGGGCGTCGCAGGCGGCTCGTTCGATCTCAACCTGAGCGGAGGCGGGGCCTTCACGGCGTCGGTGGCCTACTCGATCTTCGATCCCACCGGCGCGCTGGTGGCCGGTCCGGCGGTTCTGGGTCCCGGAGTCTGCGGCGGCTGCGACAACGCCTGGGTGCAGTTCCCGACCTTCCCGGGGCCCCTCGCCGGCCATTGGGAGGTGCGGGTGGATATGTCGTCGGCGGTGACCACCGGCTCCGACGTCAACAGCTTCGGCGTGCGGGCGCACGACGGCGATCCCACGGCGGGCGGCGTGGAGCTCAACGTCTACGGCGAAAGCTTCCTGCCCCTCGGCACCCTGGGCAACCCCTCAAGCACCACCACCAGCGTCTTTCCCTACGTCAGCTCGGGCTGCGAGATCGACTCCAACGACTTCGACGGCGACGCCCCCCAAGCCGGGTCGGCCCTCAACTACAGCAGCCGGACCGGCGCGTTCTCCCAGTCCGTCGGCATCTCCGGCCCCACGGTGTGGCTCAACCAAACGATCAGCGGCTGGACCACCGACTCGGCGTCGCTCGATTACGGCATCTGGAGCTCGTCCCACGTGGTGACGGCGGTGACCCCGGGCCTGGGGGCCAACGTGATCACCCTGTGGAACGGCGCCTTCGACGCCGCCGATCCTCCCACCGGCGGCCTCGGGCCGCCGCCCACGGCCCAGCCCGAAAACGGCGCGCTGCGCCTCTACCTGCCGCGCGACGGCGGCGGCGCGCCCACCAAGCCCTATCTCGAGCAGGAGCTGACCCACGTGGGCGGGCCCAATCCGCCGGTGGCGGGCGCTCTCTCGCAGTTTCGGGTGACCGTGCGGCTGGTCAACCCCACGCCGCACGTCGTCGCCTTCGCGGCGCCCGCCCGTCTGGTGCGCGCGGAGGTGCCGGGCGGCGCCGTGGCCTACGCCGGCGATCCGCTGCTCAGCCAGGGGAGTCTTCTCGCCCAGCCAGCCCTCGGCGGCTCGGGGGGCATCGAGTGGAATCCGGGCGCGCTGGCGGCGGGGGACACGGCCCTTCTCGCCTACAGGGTGAACGTTACGCCGCCGGCGCCCGGCAGCCGGGTGGTGGTCACCGGCACGCCCGGATCCCTGGGCACCACGGCGACCTTCCTCGACGAGACCGGGCGCGCGGCGCAGCCGCGGGCGATCTACACCTTCGGCCCGCTCTGCGAGCTGGCCGTGACCGCCGGGCTCGCCACCCACGCCACCCTCGCCCGGGTGCGGGCGGCGCTGGATCCCGCGGGCGGCGGCGTGGTGCTCGAGTGGCAGACGCGCTCCGAGGTCGCGACCGTGGGTTTCGACGTCTACCGCCATTCTCTAGACGATCGCGGGGCCGAGACCGGGCCGCCGCGGCGGGTTGGCGATCGGCGCCACGTCGGGCTGCTGAGCGCGCCCCAGGGCGGCGTCTACCGCCTGCTCGACCCGGAGGCCCCGGACGAAGGCGCCTTTTCGGGCGCGCGCTACTCGATCGTCGAGATCGACCGCTCGGGCGCGCGCCAAACCCACGGACCGTTCGATCTCGAGGTCGAGCAGGGCCTCGAGCCTCCGGCGGCCGGCCCGCGGAAGAATCGGGCATTCGAGAGCGCGAGGCGGCGTGGGCCCGCCCTTCTCGAGGCCGGCCTCCTGAAGCTCGATCTGCTGGAGCCCGAGGCCGTCTCGGCGGCGGCCTGGGCAGCCTCGCCCGAGGCGCTTCGGGAGCTCGAATCCCGATCCCTCGAGGCGCTTTCGCCTTCGGTCGACCCGGAAACCTCTCTCGCCCGCTCCGCCCGGGTCAAGATTCTGGCGTCCGAGCGCGGGCCGACGTGGACGTCCGCGGCGGACCTGGCGGGCGCCTCGACTCTCGAGCTCGCCGAAGTGCGCCGGCTTCTGGCCAGCCACGGGGCGGCCTTGACCCACCGCGGCCTGCCCGTGGCGTGGCGGCCCGAGCGCGACGGTCTGCTCTTCTTCGCCACCCGAAGCGAGAGCCTGCTCACCCGCGACAGCGTCTACATGCTCGAGCTGGGAGCCCGGGGAGTGCCCTTCGCGTCCGCCTCGAGCGGCGTGGGCGGCGCACGGCCCGCCCCGCCGAGCTTTCCCGCGCGTCGCCAGATTGAGCAGGACGTCTTCGCCGCCACCGCCTTCGGCCCTCGCCCGGAGAGCGACTATTGGTTCTGGAAAACCGTGGTCAGCGGCCACCCGACCCTGGGCGTTCAGAGCTTCGAGCTCGCGGCGCCGGGTCTCGCGGCCGGGAGCTCGACCCTCGAGGTGCTCCTGCAGAGCGCGGTGACCAGCGGCGTCCGCGGCGAGCATCGGGCGCGGGTGCGCCTCCAGGGCGTAGAGCTCGGCGTTGCGGAGTGGTCGGGCATCGCCACCCATTCGGCGGTTTTTGAGGTGCCCAGCGGCCTTTTACGCCAGGCCGGCAACGCCCTTGAGATCGAGGGCGAGCTGCCTGACGGGGTGTCCTTCAGCGGCTATTTCATCGATGGCTTTGAGCTGCGCTACCCGCGCTCCTACCGGCTCGAGGAGGGATCTCTCGAGGTGAGCGGCGTCGAGGGAGAGGTGCGGGTCGCCGTGCCGAGACGCACGGCGGTGTCGGTCTACGAGATCCTCGAGGTCCACCGCCCCTCCCGGGTGGAGGACGCCCGGGTGGTGGTGACGGGAGCGGCGGCCGAGGTGCGCTTCACCGCGCGCCCGGGAGCCCGCTATTGGGTGGGCACCGCCGAAGCCGCGAGCGCGCCGCGCGAGATTAGGCCGGTGGCGCCCTTCGCGCTTTCGGGGCGCCAGGCGGGCGCCGACTATCTGGTGATCGCCCACCGATCCCTCGAGGCGGCGGCCCGCGGCCTCGTGGAGCGTTCGGCGGCCCGCGGGCGGACCGGCCGAGTGATCGGCGTCGAGCGCGTCTACGACGAATTCGCCCACGGCTTTCCGGATCCGCTGGCGATCCGCGCCCTGCTGCGCCGGGCGCAGCAGGGCTGGGCGCAGCCTCCGCGCTACGTGGCGCTGGTCGGCTCCGGCTCCTTCGACTACCGGAACCTCCTGGGCTCCGGTCTTCCCCTGCTGCCGCCCCCCATGGTGCTGACCCGCGGCGGCCTGTTCGCCAGCGATCAGCCGCTCGCCGACCTCGACGGCGACGGCGCCCCCGACCTCGCCCTCGGGCGGATTCCGGCGTCGAGCGCGGCCGAGCTCGAGGCCTACGTCGCCAAGCTCGAGGCCTACGAGGAGAGCTCACCCGTCGACTGGCAGAACCGCTGGCTGCGCATCGCCGACAGGCCCTCGGGGGGCGGCGACTTCGCGGCCGACAGCGCCGATCTGGCGGGCGCGCTGCCCGCCGGCATCGAGACGATCGAAATCGCCATGGGCTCCCAGGCCTTGCCCGACGTGCAGGGCGAGCTGCTGGACGCCTGGCGTCGCGGCGCCGGAGTGGTGCACTACTTTGGCCACGGCGGTCTCGACCGCCTTTCGGGGGAGGGCCTGCTCACCACCGCGGAGGCCGCCGGGCTCGACCAGGCGCCGCGCCTGCCGGTGGTTTTCGCCCTGACCTGCGCGGTCAACCGCTTCGCCCTGCCGGGCTTCCGCTCCCTGGGCGAAACGCTGGTGCTCGACGCCGACGGCGGCGCCGCCGCGGTCTTCTCGGCCACCGGCCTCTCGGAGCATCCCGAGGCGCGGGTGCTGAGCCGATTTCTCGAGCGGTCTCTTTCGGGGGACCGAGCCTCGCCGCTCGATCCCGCCGTCGCCACGGGCGATCCGGCGGGCCGCGTTCTGGGCGACGAGATCGTTCGGGCCCTGGGCCGGTACCTCGAGAGCGGCGGCCGGCGCGAGCTGCTGCGGGTCTACTCGCTGCTCGGCGATCCCCTGACCTCGCGGCCGCCGGGCGCCGCGCCGGCCGACCCACCCCCGGCCTCGGGCTCGAGCTAATCCGCCCTTCTCACAAGGAATCTGTTGCGAATCCGTAGATACCTGATTTTGCTTCGTTTGACGCGTCCCTCGCAGCTCGACGTACCGCGGGTACGCCTGCGCCGCGAGAAACGCGTAAGCCTTGCACTACCAGGCATCTACGGCTTCTCACGACGATCCATCGTGAGAAGTGCGGGCTAATTAAGGTCGGCCGATTTCGGCAGACGAAAAAGGCCCCGCCTGCGGAGAGAAGCAGACGGGGGGAGGAGAGAAACCTAGAGAGTCTCGTGTTCGCCTTGTTTGAGAGTGACGACCCGTCCCGTGGGCCGTCACTCGGGTTATAAGGGCGCCGCGTCGCGCCGGATTGCTGGCGCCGCGGAAAAGGTGCCTGAGGAAGTGGCGGTCAATAAAAGTCCGTGACCGCGCGATGCCTGGGGCGCTCGCCGTAGCGGAGCGCGAGCCCCCGATTCCACAGGCAGTAGTCGAGCTGCATGGGCGAGATCTCGCGGCCCGCAGCGCGCAGCTCGGCCACGATGCGCTCGGCGGCGTTAACCGCCGCGGCGCGGATCTCGACCTCCTCCTCGGAGCCGGCGCCGAGGTCCTCGCCGCGCTCGATGCGCGCCTCGAGCGCGGGGTCGTAGCGCAGGATGCCGTCCGTTCGCAGCACGTGGGGCACCAGATCGTCGGCGAAGATCGTCAGCTCATCGAGCCCGCGCAGATCTCCCAGGCCGCGGCCGCCAAGGGCCAGGGACAGGTCGGCGGCGAGCAGCTGGGCGCGCTTGAAGAAGCGCACCGTAAGGCCCCGATGCTCGGCCTGGTCGCGAAACGACGGCACCTCGAGGATGCGCTCCACCAGCCGCGGAGCCTGCCCCCCCGCGGCCTCCACGAGGCCGACGAAGCGGCCGCCGTAGCGCTCCTCCACGTGTTCCCCCAGGGATCTTAAGGAGGAGGCGAAGCGAGCCATGAGGGGGAGAGCCTCGGGGCGGCTCTCCTGGCCGAGAAGACGCGCGCAGGCCGCCGCGCCCAGGCGCGCCAGCCGCTGGGCGCTCGGCGCCTCGCCGCGCTCAAAAGCGCGGGTGAGGCCGCGGGCGACGGTGAAATAGCCCGAGACCTCGCCGGGCTCGTGGCGCAGCTCGCCGAAGCTCGCCGAGCCGAAGTTCACCGCCTCGAGGAGGATCATGAA
>JBCCLG010000117.1:0-10309 GCA_039027015.1 Acidobacteriota bacterium
CCTCGGCGCCGGCGGGCGCCTTGAAGGTGCTCTTATCGGGGGTGACGAAGCTCAGATTGGCGAGGGTCACCTCGCCGATCGGGTCGCCGTGGGCGCCCTTATCCTCGCTCCAGTTGTAAAACTGCCAGCGGGTGCTGAGGCGGACGCCGTCGACCTCTTCGTACTTCCGGTAGATCACCGCGTGCGGGTCTTTATTGGCCTCGGCCAGGTCTTTGCCGAAGGTCACGATGTAGGCCATTCCGGCCAGCTGCCGGCTGTCGTCGGCGTAGACGACGTACCAGTCGTCGGGGCTGTCGCCCACGCCGTCGCCGAAGGTCAGGCGTCCGGCGTCCAGCGAGCGGCCGGCCTCGAACGGACGCGAGCCCAGCTCTTCGAAGCTGCTGCCGGCGTCGTCGAGCTTCATGGGCGCGGCGAGAAAGTAGGACCAGGTGAGCACGTGAAAGCGCGTGCCTTGGAAGGCGGAGCTCGCGGGCGCCTTGTAGGCCTGCTCGCCGTCGAAAACCAGGACCGTGCCGTCCTTGAGGTCGAAGCGGGTCTTGCCGCCCGGGGTGTCCATCGTCAGGCGGCCGTCGATCATGCGGCGGCCGCCGAACTCGACCACGATGTCGGCCTGGAGCGCCTGCTGGGCGTTCCAGGCGGCGCCGCCGTGGGCTTTTTCGATCTCGTGGTGAAGTCCGCCG
This sequence comes from Acidobacteriota bacterium, assembly GCA_039027015.1. Lineage (GTDB taxonomy): Bacteria > Acidobacteriota > Thermoanaerobaculia > Multivoradales > J023 > JAUIJL01. The sequence goes on from JBCCLG010000117.1 coordinate 681, forward strand.
GCGTGGGCGCTGCCCGCGAGCAGCGCCCCGGAAAGGAGGGTGGTGGTTAGAAGTCTTTTCAGTCCGCTCAATTTCTCTTGGGGTGCTTGCATGGAATCGTCCTCGAAACAAAACCCGCGGGGCGGGTTCTCGTGGCCATCAAAGGTAGGGAACGGCTCTTTAGGCCGTCCGTCGGACGCTGGTTACGGGTCCGCCTCCGATCGGGATGGGTCGCCGCCGACTCGGCCCGCCGGCGGGATATCATCCGGTCACTATGGCGATCGACACCAAGACCTTCGTTCGCGCCGTCGGCCTGTGGCTGATGGCGGTCAGCGCGGCCTTCGCCGTGACCTTCATCGGCCTGACCTACGCCGCGGGCCGCCTGCCCTCGGACATCCTGGCGCCCGGCGAGGCTCCCCCGGGCGCTGGCCGGGCGGGGCGCCCGGCGTATCCGCCGCCGGACTTCCAGCTTTCCTCCACCGACGGCCGCCTGATCAGCCCGGAGGATTTTGCGGGCGAGGCGGTGGTGATCGACCTGTGGGCCTCGTGGTGCGGCCCCTGCCGCATCCAGGCGCGCCACTTTGAGACCCTGCACGAGGAGTATCAGGGCAGGGACGTGAATTTTCTGGCGATCAATTCCCGCGAGAGCGAGGACGTGATCTTCGACTACATCGAGAAGACGCCTTTCCCCTACCCCGTGCTGATGGATCCCCTCGGCGAGGTCGCGGACCGCTACCGCTCGAGCGGCCTGCCCACGGTGATGGTGATCGACCGCGGCGGCCGGGTCACCTTCGTGCGGGTCGGCGTCACCGACGTCGCTACCCTGCGCCGGGAGATCGAAACGGCCCTCGCCGTGCCCTCCTCGAGGACGCCGTCGACGGTCTGACGGCGGTCAGACGATGAGGCGCGGCAGGTGCGGCGCCAGCCGCGCCACCACCTCGTAGGGGATGGTGCCGGCCAGCTCGGCTAGCTCCTCGGCGCGCACCTCTCGGTCGCCCTGTCTGCCGATCAGCACCACCTCGTCCTCGAGTCTGGCTTCGGGCACGTCGGTGACGTCGATCAGGGTGAGGTTCATGCACACCCGCCCGCGCACCGGCGCCCTTCGGCCGCCCACCAGCACGTGGGCTCTGTTCGACAGCAGGCGGTCGTAGCCGTCGGCGTAGCCGATCGGCAGCACCGCCAGGCGCGTTGGCCGCGTGGCCTGCCAGGTGCGCCCGTAGCCGACGGAGGCGCCGGCCGGAATATTCTTCACCTGGCTGATTCGGGCCTTGAAGCTGAGGGACGGCCGCGGGCCGGCGGCCGCGGCGTCGAGGTGCCCGGCCCCGCTGACGCCGCCGGCGTGCTCGTGCTGGTAGGTCAGGCGGGTTTCCTTGGACGACCAGAAGCCGTATTGGCTGATTCCCACGCGCACCATGTCGAAGTGGGTTTCCGGAAAGAGCAGGCTGGCGGCCGAGCATGCCGCGTGCCGGCAGCTCGGCTCGAAGCCGCGGGCCCGCAGGGTTTCCAGCGCCTCCTCGAACAGGCGCAGCTGACGGCGGGCGTAGGCGTGGTCGGTGGTGTCTTCGATGTCGGCGAAGTGCGTGTAGGCCCCCTCGACCTCGAGACTCGGGTGGGCGGCGAGGACGTCGAGCAGCCTGGAGAGCTCCTCACCCTCGAGCCCCTGGCGATGGGTTCCGGTCTCGATCTTGACGTGAACGCGCGGCCGCAGCCCCGTGTCCTGGGCGAGGTGCGCCAGGCGCTCGGCCGTTTCGATCGAGAAGAGCACCAGGCGAAAGTTCTCGCGCACCGCCTCTGAGAGGCGCGCGAGGGGCACGTGACCCATGATCAGCACGTCACACCGGTGGCCCGCCCGGCGCAGGGCCAGGGCCTCGTCGAGGGCGTGGACGCACAGGGAATCAGCTCCCGACTCGAGCGCCAGACGCGACGCCTGCTCGAGGCCGTGACCGTACGCGTTGGCCTTGACCACCGCCCCGAGCTCTACGCTCGAGCCGATTCTTTGGCGTATGAACTCGAGGTTGTGGCGGTAGGCTTCGGCGGAGACCTCGATCCAGGCGTTGAGGCCCCGCGTGTCGGGTTGCTTGGCCGCTTCTGCGGGTTGGGTCTCGGACTTTTCCGGGACGCGGGGGTTGGTTGGGAGCGTGGTCGGGGTCATAGGGCTGAATGCTAACGAATCGCCCGCTGGGGAAGATGGCGAGAGCGGGGCAGAGTTGGGGTTGCCCAATTCATTGACTTCGATTCTGATGCGATGTTCTTGCTGGAAAGTCGCTGCTTGCGCGGCCCTACGCTGCGTCGCCCGGTGCTCTCCCTCGGCCCCCCTCAGAACTCGCGCGGCCAACCGACTCGATGCTGGAGTCCCCCAAGGGGGTGGACCCTTCGCCACTCCGAGACTGACAAATAGCAACGACCCTCCCGCGGCGCTTTCCGCCGTTTGCCTGAGCCCGTCTCCGAAGTTGAGACCGTGCCGCTCGAACAGCTTCGGGAGGCCGAGTGGAGAGCCCCCGGCTCCTGATCGCTTCGGGCTCCGGGCGCTGCAGGGCGAGCCTGCCCCTCTCGGAATGTGCTCTGCCGCTTTGCGGAACCGTCCGCTATTCCTGCGACCGCTTTCCGAAGAGCCCTGAAAAGCCAAGTCCGCCGGAGCGACCCAGGCGGCGGGGGATCCGAGCACGGCCCTGAGCTGTCCGAGCGAGGAGAATCCAGCTTTGGAGAAGGTCCCGGATCTACCCGCAGGAGTCGACTTGCGACAACCGCCGATTGCGACGGAGATCCGGAGCGGCGACGGATCCACTTCCTCCGAGAACTCCGGCGGCGCGGCGGATGGCCGAGCGAGTTCGAAGGGCCGCGCGCAGGACCCACGGCGCCGACAGCGAAGGCTCGGTCTACCTGGCTCGTGGGCGAAGAGCATGCCTTCCACCCGACAACTTGAGAAGGATGATCCGCCCAAATCCCACAGTAAGAAGAGACCGCCCAGCCCGTTTCGCTGGAACGAAAGGCGGCGGTGGGAGATGATGCCCCAAAAGCCGAGCCCCGCACGAGACGATTCTCTTTCCCGACCGAGGAGTTTGCCGTGACCGACCTCGCCGCCCCGTACGACGATTATGAAAGCCAGCTCCGCGCCGTGCGCCTCGACGCCGAAGATCTGCTCAAGGGCTTGAGCTCCGAGCAGGCGAATTGGCGGCCTGCGACCGGCGGCTGGTCGATCGCCCAATGCCTCGACCATCTGCGGGTGGTCGACGGCTCCTACGTCAAGGCCCTGCGCGAAGGCGTCAGCGGAGCCGAAGCCAAGGGCCTGCGCCCTGACGGGACTACGCCGCGCTACGGCTTCTTCGAGCGATCCTTTGTTTCGAATATGGAGCCACCGGCCAAGCTGAAGCTCAAGGCACCCAAGTCGGTTGCTCCGCCTTCGACCCTCGATCTCGAGGAGGTGAGCGAGCGATTTTTCGCCACCAATCGGAAGCTGATCGACCTGCTGCCGGCGGCCGGTCGAGTGCATCCGGTCAGGGCCAAGATCCGCTCGCCCTTGGCCAGGATCCTCAAGCTTTCCGTGGGGGCCGCATTCGCCCTGCTGGCCGCCCACGACCGGCGACACCTGTGGCAGGCGCGGCGGGTGCGCGAGGACGGGAGCTTTCCTTCTTGAACTCCGCCCTCGCGCGCGGCGGCGGGTCGGGCTAGGCCGCCTCTGCCGCGGCCTGGCCCCTCAGCTCCTGATACTCGGCGGCGCTGAGCCGGCGGCGACTCGCTAGGTCCCTCTCCACGTCGACGCCCCAGGCGCCGGCCGCAGCGTCGGGCCCGGCCGAGAGGGTGAGCAGCTCGGAGCCGAACCCGGAGCCGTACGAGAAGGCGACGAAGCGCTCGCCGGGCGCCGCGCCGCGCAGGGCGTCGGCCACCGAAATCCACAGGCTCGCGGTGTAGGCGTTGCCCACCACGCGATTCCATCCGAGGGTCGGCTCGACCTTGGAGGCGAAGACCTCAGCGGCTTTCTCCTCGCTCCAGCCGAACGACTCACCCAGGTGCAGCGCGGCCTTCTTGACCATCTTGGGGAAGGGCACGTGGAAGCAGGCGGCCGAGAGGGTCTCGAAAGAGGCGAGGGCATCGCGCTCGTCGGCGCCGCCGACGGCCCAGGGCGTAAAGCACTCGGCGGCGGCTTTCTTGTAGCAGTCGAGGCTGAATTTACCGTCGACTCGGGGAAAGTCCTCGCCCACAGGGCGCCAGAAATCGAAGGCCGGCTCCGACCACGCGGCGGTTTCGAGATCGACCGCCGCAATTCGCGCGTCGTCCACCACAAAGGCCACGGCGCCGGCGCCCTGGGTTGGTTCGCCGCCGTCTTGCGGGGCGTAGAGGGCGACGTCGGCCGCGATGACCAGCGCCGCGCGGCCGCGCGAGGCTCCGGAGGCCCGCCACTCCACGGCCTGACGCAGTGCCAAAGTGCCTCCGTAGCAGGCGTGTTTGACCTCGTAGGAGCGCACGGCGCCGCGCAGTCCGAGGGCGTCGGCGACCCACGCCGAAAGCGGTCGACTCATGTCGACGGCCGATTCGGTGCCCACGGCCAGCAGGCCGATCTGTGAGGGATCGCCCTCCCAGCGCTCCAGAGCGCGGCGGGCCGCTCGGACCGCCAGGTCGATGACGCCCTCGTCCGAGGCGCACAGGGCCATTTGATGGCAGCCGAGGCCGTGGCGGTATTTGGCCGGATCGACGCCGCGCAGGGTCGCCAGGTCGTCGAGTTCGAGATAAAGGGACGGCAGGCTGAGGCCCACGCTGGTGATGCCGGGCTGAGCGGCGGGGATCGATGAATTCTGCGGGGTGCTGGTCATAGTTCTTTCCTCCTCTTCAACACATTAGGAGCCACGGGCTTCTCGGAGGCGTACGCCCCCCGAACCTCACAGAGCCCTGACCCCCGGCTGACGCTCGCCGGTCTGGCATGACAGCCGGGCCGCGACTCGGCGGGGCGCCGTGACAAACGCTGACAGTCGCGTGACGACCCTCAGCCCGGCCCCAGGACCACCACGATCTCGCCCTTGATCCCCGGCCTGGCCTCGAGCTGACGGCGCACCTCCCCGAGGCTCCCTCGCACCACCTCCTCGTGCAGCTTGGTCAGCTCCCGGCATACCGCAACGGGCCGCTCGGATCCCAGCTCCAGCTCGGCATCCGCCAGGCTCCTCAGCAAGCGGTGGGGCGTCTCAAAATAGAGAAAAGTATGGCCGAGGTCGCCCAGACGGCGCAGAAAGGTACGCCTCTTGCCGGACTTGGGGGGCGCGAAGCCACCGAAGGTAAAGGGGTAGGGCGGCAGCGCCGAGGACACCAAAGCCACCAAAATGGCCGACGGTCCCGGGATCGGCTCGATGCGGATGCCGCGCGCGGCGGCGTCGCGCACCAGCGGGAAGCCCGGATCGGAAATAAGAGGCGTGCCGGCGTCGCTGATCACCACCACCCGCTGGCCGTCCTCGAGCGTCTCCAGAAGCTGCGGCACACGCCGACGCTCGTTGTGGTCGTGCATGGAGACGAGGCGCTTCTTGATGCCGAGATGCGCCAGCAGACGCCCGGAATGGCGGGTGTCCTCGCACGCCACCACGTCGGCGGTCTCGAGGGCTCGACGGGCCCGCGCAGAGAGGTCCTCGAGGTTGCCGATGGGAGTCGCCACCAGGCTGAGAATCCCCGGCCGGCGGTCCGGCGCTTCCGCGGTCGAATTTTTGGGCATCGCGGCCTCGGATGATCGGGTTTCGGGCGGGTCGGCCGTAGAATCGAAGCTGCACATGGGCGGATTGTTCCACGGGCTAGCCGCTGAATCTGCACGGCGGCTCAAACCGTAACCCGAGGGCCGGCGAAAATTCCCGTGCGCCCCCGCAACCTCGCGCCCGACTCCCCCCCTCAGCTAGCTAGCCAGCCCGCCCGCCGGCCAGCCAGCACCCGCAGAAAGGACCCCTCCATCATGCGCTTCTTGACCGCTCTCGCCTCGACAGCCGCCCTTCTCCTCAGCTCGTTTGCCTGCGCCCCCGCGGTGGACGCCAGCGATCTCGACGACCTGTCGATTCTCGATCGGGTCGAGCAGGAGGGTCTTGCCCGCGCCACCTTCGCCGGCGGCTGCTTCTGGTGCATGGAGCCGCCGTTCGACAAGCTCGACGGCGTGCGGGCGACGATTTCCGGGTATATCGGCGGCCAGGTCAAGAACCCGACCTACAAAGCCATCTCGACAGGCACGACGGGCCATACCGAAGCCGTGCAGGTGATTTTCGATCCGAAGAAAATCACCTACGCCGAGCTGCTGGAGGTCTTCTGGCGCAACATCGATCCGACGGTGCGCGACCGTCAATTCTGCGACTGGGGCAGCCAATACCGCACCGGCGTCTTCTTCCACGACGCCGAGCAGCAGCGCCTGGCCGCGGCCTCTAAATCGCAGCTCGAGTCCTCAGGACGCTTCACCCAGGTGGTCACCGAGGTCACCGAGGTCGACGTCTTTTACGCCGCCGAGGACTACCACCAGGACTACTACAAAAAGAATCCCGGGCACTATAAGCGCTACCGCTACGGCTGCGGACGCGACCAGCGCCTCGAGGAGCTGTGGGGCGGCGCCGAGGCGGAGTAGCCCAGCGCGCCGGACTGAGCTGCAGGAGTCTGGCCGAGCTGTAGTAGTTTCGCTCCCCGCCGCGCGTTCTTTCCCCACAGGACCCCCCGGAGCGAAACCCGAACCATGGCCGTCAAGACCTTCCATTGCCGAGAGTGCCAGAAGGATTTCTCCATCAAGGAGGAGACCCTGGCCCGCTTCCCGGGCTGGAAACCCGCGATCTGCCTGCGCTGTAAAGACAAGGCGCGGGCCGCGGGCGGCGGCAGGCGCGCCGGCTCTTCGGCCGCCAAGCCGCGGCGGCGCGCCCCTAGGCGCAAGAAGAAAGCGCGCGGCGCCGAAGAGAACCTGCCCCTGGCCCAGGTTCTCGAGCGCTACACCGAAGGCCCCAAAGACGGCGTCTTCACCGACGGCGCCTGCGTCGGCAATCCGGGTCCGGGAGGCTGGGGCGCGGTGTGGGTGCGCGGAGACGAGGTGGTGGAACAGCGCTACGGCGACGCCCCGCACACCACCAACAACCGCATGCAGCTGCAGGCGCTGATCGCCGCCTACGAGATGCTGCCGGAGGACGCCGAGCTGACGATGTGGAGCGACTCCAACCTCTGCGTGCGCACGATCAACGAGTGGGCCGCCGGCTGGCAGCGCCTCGGCTGGAAGCGCAAAACAGGGCCGGTGGAGAATCTCGAGCTGGTGCAGCGCGCCTTCTCCCTCGCCCAAAGCCGCCCGGGCGTGGAGCTGCGCTGGATCAAGGCGCACGCCGGCTCGCGCTGGAACGAATACGCCGACTCCCTGGCCACGGCCTTCCAGCGCGACGAGCTTTGACCGCGCTTCCCGGCGTCTCGTTCGCCGCCTCACTCCTCGTCGGGCTTCTGGCCCTGCCAGCGGCGGCTGGGGCCGGAGACCCGCACGCGCAAACCGAAGAGCCCCTTCTCTCCGGCGAGGGCGAAACGGCCGAGCCCGAGATCTTCGAGCGTCTCGACCGCATCGTCGCGGTGATCGATGAGGATCCTATTTTCCTCTCGGATATCGAGCAGACCCTGGCCATGAACCCCGATCTCGAGGGGGTGGAGCCACGGATCATTCTCGATCAGCTGATCGAGGAGCGCCTGCGCAGCCACGAGGTCGACCGCTACGGCGCCGCCCGGGTGGACGAGGCCGAGGTCGAGCGTCAGGCGGTCCGCCTCGAGCGCGCCGACGGCCCGCGGCTCGAGGCGCTGGGGGTTGACGCCCAGAGCCTTCGCGCCACGATCCGCCGCCAGCTGCGGGTTCTGCTCTACGTGGAGGAGCGCCTGGGCGCCCTGGTTCAGATTACCGATGAGGCCGTGCGCGGCTATTACGAGAGCAGCTTTCGCGAGGAGATGATCCGCCGCGACCGCGACCTGCCGCCTCTCGCGGAGGTGCAGGAGGCGATCCGCACCCTGCTGCGCGAACAGGCCCTGGACCGCCGCATCGACCGATGGACCGAGGAGCTGCGCGAGCGGGCCCGCATCGTCGATCTGCTCGAGAGCCCTTTGCCTCTCGGCCGCCTGCCGCGCAGCGTGCTGCGCGTCGAGCCGCCGCCGCAGACTCCCCCACCGCGTCTACCCCCACCTCCAGGCTGAAAGGCAGCCGTCTCAAGACCCATTTCCTCCCTCAGGATCAATTTATGGCTCTCTACACCCTCACCGTCCGCGACCGCTTCGAGGCGGCCCACTTCCTGCGCTCCTACCAGGGCGCGCCCGAAACCGTGCACGGCCATAGCTGGCAGGTGATCGCCACTCTCGAAACCGATCGGCTGGACGAAGAAGGCATGGGCTTCGACTTCGTCGAGGTGCGCCGGCATCTGCGCGCCCTGGCCGAACGCTTTCACCACAACGACATCAATAGCGTTCCGCCCTTCGATGTTCAAAGCCCCACCACCGAGCACCTGGCCCGCTGGTTCTACGACGAGCTGAGCGGCGCCCTGACCCGCTCGGGCCTCGCGGCGATCACCGTGTGGGAGGGACCCGACTGCTCGGCGACCTATCGGCCCTAATCCCAAACCTCGCGGCTGGTCTCGGGACCGCGTCTGCCGTAGGATCCTCCAAGTCTCTTCTCTCACAACACGACAAGCTCAGCGGGCCCGCAGCCGCTTTTCCCGGAGCAGCCGATCCACCATGAGCGGACTCGACGCCATCAACCGCGATCTCGAGGCGGACGCGAAGCCCCTCTTCCGTCTCCTCTCCCGTCTCGGCCGCGAGGCCTTCTTCCCGCCGGACATCCCCTTCCAGGCCCGCGAGGCCGCCGGCACTTCTTATAACGGCACCATCGGCGTCTTCACCGACGGCCACGGCAACGCCGTTCCGCTACCCTCGATGGCCTCGACCCTGGAGCTCGAGGCGGACGAGCAGAACCGGGCCTTCCTCTACTCCCCGGTTTTGGGCTTTCCCGACGTGCGCCGAGCCTGGTCCGGCTGGCAGCGCGGCGGGCAGAGCGAGGGCCTGGACCGCGCCTCCGAAATTCCGACCACCATGCCGGCGGTGGTCGCGGGCCTAACCCACGGTCTTTCGATGGTCGCCGACCTTTTCGCCGACGAAGGACGGCCGATGGTGGTGGGCAAGCCCTTCTGGGGCAACTACCGCGCCACTTTCCGAGTACGCCGGGGCGCTGACCTTCGCGAGGTGCCGCTTTACCGGGACCGGGCCTACGATCCGGCGGCGCTGGTGGACGAGGTCCGGGGTTTGCCCCGAGACGAGCCGGCGCTGGTGATGCTGAACTTCCCTTCGAATCCCGGCGGCTATTCGCCCACCGAAGCCGAGCGCCGGACGCTCGCCGACGGCCTGGCCGAGGCCGCCCGGGACAGGCCGCTGCTGGTTCTTTGCGACGACGCCTACGCCGGCCTGGTGTTCGCGGACGACGCGCCCAATCGGTCGGTCTTTTGGGATCTGATCGGCCGTCACGAGCAGCTCATTCCGGTCAAGATCGACGGCGCTACCAAAGAGTTCGCCTTTTTCGGCGGCCGGGTAGCCTTTCTCACCTTCGGCGTCGACCTCAGCGAGCGCGCGGCCGCCGCCCTCGAAAACAAGATGCAGTGCCTGAGCCGCGCGACCGTCGGGTCACCCTCCGCCACCGCCCAGGC
>JBCCLG010000118.1:0-10297 GCA_039027015.1 Acidobacteriota bacterium
GTCTGCGGCGACGTCGCCGGCCCCTGCCAGTTCCCGCACACGGCGTCGCACCAGGCCTGGTACGCGGCGGTCAACGCGCTCTTCAGCCCGATCAAGGAGTTCCGCGCCGACTACCGCGTGATCCCGTGGTGCACCTTCACCGACCCCGAGGTCGCGCGGGTCGGCCTCAACGAAACCGAGGCCAAGGAACAGGGCATTCCCCACGAGGTGACCACCTACGGCCTCGACGATCTCGACCGCGCCATCGCCGACGGCGAGGCCCACGGCATGGTCAAGGTGCTCACCCAGCCCGGTAAGGACCGCATCCTGGGCGTCACCATCGTCGGTCCGCACGCCGGCGACCTCCTGGCCGAGTACGTGCTGGCGATGAAGTACAACCTCGGCATGAACAAGATCCTCGGCACGATCCACACCTACCCCACCCTGGCGGAGGCCAACAAATACGTCGCCGGCAACTGGAAGCGGGCCAACGCGCCCGAGAAGCTGCTCGGCTACGTCGAGCGCTTCCACGACTGGCGGCGGGGCGGCGCCATGCCGGGCCCGGCCAAGGCCGCCGTGGCCGCGCTGGTGCTGGTCGCCGGCCTCGGACTCTTCGCCGGGGTGCGCGCGGCCGGCGGTCCCAGCGACGCCGCGTCTTCGGTGTCGACCCAGCCGGGCGTCGCGGAGTCCGTGGCGCAGGCGCTCAACGCCCCCTTCTCCTACGACACTCTCGCCCGGGCCCTGGAGCAGGTCGACGAGCGCGGCATGGTGCACTACCAAAACCTGATCGAACAGCCTCAGGATCTCGAGGCGTTCGCCGCCTCGCTGGCCGCCCTCGACCGCTCGACCTTCGACTCCTGGAACGAGAGCGAGCAGATCGCCTTCTGGTCCAACGCCTACAACGGCCTGACCCTGCTCGCCATCGTGCGCAACTCGCCGATCCAGAAGCCGCTTCTGGGCGGTTTGGTGCACCCCTACGGCATCCGCTGGATCCCCGGCGTGTGGGACAAGCTGACCTTCGAGGTGATGGGCGAGCCCATGACCCTCGACGACATCGAGCACGGCACCATGCGCAAGCAGTTCGATGAGCCGCGGATCCACGCCGCCCTGGTGTGCGCCGCCATGAGCTGCCCGCCGCTGCGCAACGAGCCCTTCGACGGCGCTCGACTCGACGAGCAGCTCGACGATCAGTCGAGCCGCTTCGTCAACAGCACAGAGACCGGTCTGCTCATCGACCGCGAGGCCGGCGAGGTCAAGATCTCCAAGATCTTCGACTGGTACGGCGGCGACTACGTGGGCCAGCACCTGCCCGAAGACGGCAGCTTCGGCAGCCACAGCGACTCGCAGCGCGCGGTGCTCGCCTCGTCGGTTGAGTACCTAGACGCCGAAACCGCCGAGTATCTGCGCGCCGGCGACTATTCGGTCAGCTACCTGGACTACGACTGGGCTCTGAACGAGCAGCAGACGTCAAACTCCGGGGGCGACGCGGGTCCGTAACCGAGCCTCCGGCTGATAGAAAAGCGCGGTTGGCAGCAGCCTCGCCTCCGCTCCGGCGGGAGGCGAGGCTTCGCGCGTTGAGAGACAAGAAGCACGGAGACCCCCCATGTCCAGCTCCCCGAGTCCCGAGGCTCCCGACACGCCTTCCCGGCAGGCCACCAACTCCCGAGCCAGCAAATACTCGCTGATCGGCACGCTCTACGTGGCCCAGGCCATTCCCCTCGGCTTCTTCATCACCGCCATGCCGGTGATTCTGCGCTCCGAGGGCATGCCGATCGAGCTGGTGGGGCTGTTTAGCGCCATCGCATTTCCGTGGCTGCTGAAGTTCCTTTGGGCGCCGCTCGTCGACCGCTACCGCTGGAGGTGGATGAGCCGCGGCCATTACCTATCGTGGATTCTGCTGCTCCAGGTTCTGGCCATCGCCTCGGTGCTCGGCCTCGCGGCGGTGGACCTGGGCTCCCAGCTCGGTCTGGTGATCGGCCTGGCGGCCTTCTTCATGGTGCTCTCCGCCACCCAGGACATCGCAACCGACGGGCTGTCGGTCAGGGCTTTGGCCAGCGAGGAGCGCGGCCCCGGCAACGGCATCCAGGTCGGCGGCTACTACCTCGGCCAGGTTCTGGGCGGAGGCTTCCTGCTCATCCTCTTCGCGCAGCTCGGCTGGTCGAGCGTCTTCATCGCCATGGCCCTGCTCCTCGCGCTGCCCGTTCCGTGGGTGCTGCGCTTCAGGGAGCCCGCCCACGGCGCGGACGACGCGGCAAGCCGCGTGGGCTACGGCGCGCTCCGGCGCTTTTTCACCCGGCCGGGAACTCTGCAGTGGGTCGGCCTGCTGCTGCTCTTTCGCAGCGGCGAGGCCATGGCGACCTTCAGCTTCAACCAGATGCTGCTCGACCTGGGGCTCGGCCTGACCGACATCGGGCTGCTGGCCGGGCTGCTCTACGCCCTGGGCGCCCTCGCCGGTTCGCTTCTGGGCGGCGCCCTGGTGCCCGTCCTGGGCCGAAGGCCGGCGATTCTAGGCTTTGCGGCGCTGCAGTGCGCGGCCATCCTCTCCTACCTGCTGCCCGCCTCCGGCCGTTCCGACCTCTGGACGCTGGCGGCCAGCCTGGTGCTGGTGTCCTTCGCCGGCGGCGCCTCGACCGCGGCGCTCTACACCGCCATGATGGACGCCAGCAGGCAGGAGAGCGCGGGGACCGACTTCACGCTCCAGCAGGCGCTCTGCGCCATCGGCCCGGTGGTCGGTACCGGTCTTTCCGGCTTCAGCGTCGCGGCCTGGGGCTTTGGCGGCCACTTCCTGCTGTGCGCCGCGATCGCCTTCGCGGCTTTTCTGCTCGCCATGGCCCAAAGCCTGCCCGCGGACCGCGCCGAAATGCTTCCCACCGCTGCCTGAGCCGCGCGGCAAAGGCGCCTGCTTGACAAACAGGACCGGAGGGGTCCAGAATCCAAAAGAGCAAGCGGGCGAGAAATAACGGCTGTTCCAACCGAGCATAGAGCGAGCGAGCCTCGAGCGGGCTCCTCTCGTTCTACCCCCGCGGCCCGAGCGGCCGCGCGGCGCGCCGATTGCCTTGATGACGCGCGCTCTCTCCCTCCTCACCAGACCGCTCGCGGATGGGCGGCGGTCAGAAGAATCGAGCTGAACTATGAAATTGATGCACTCTCTCCTTGCACTCGCGCTGCTCTCGAGCCTGGTGGCCTGCGCGCCTTCGGCTCCCGAGGGCGAGACCGCCGCCGAAGCCCCGGCCGCCGCGCCGGAAGAGGCGCCCGCCGAAGCCTCCGAAGGCGAGGCGATGAGCCCGGGCGAGCAGGCCAACGCCGACTTCGAAGACAAGGCCTCGGGCGCCGACCTGCTCGCCGCTCTCAAGCAGGGCGGCCACGTCATTTACTTCCGCCACGCGCAGACCGAGAGGGACTACGCCGACCAGGCCGACCCCAACATGAAGCTCGAGGACTGCGAGTCGCAGCGCAAGCTGAGCGAGGCCGGAATCCAGGACGCCAAGGACATCGGCGCCGCCTTCACCGCCAAGGAGATTCCGGTGGGCAAGGTGATCGCCAGCGAGTATTGCCGCGCCTGGCAGACCGCCGAGCTGGCCTTCGGGCGCTACGACGAGAAGAACCCCATGCTCAACTTTCTCCCGTTCGAGGAGTACACCGAAGAGCAGGTCGCGGAGATGAAGGCCAACGTCATGCCGCTCCTGACCGCGGTGCCCGAAGAGGGCGTCAACACCGTGATCGTCGGCCATGACGACCTCTTCGAGGCCGCGACCGGCATCTACCCCGATCCCCAGGGCATCGCCTATGTGCTGACGCCCGACGGCGCCGGCGCCTTCGCGCTGGTGGCCAATATGCTGCCCGCCGAGTGGGCCGACCTCTGATCGCCCTCGGGCGCAGCCGCGGCCACCTCGGCTGCGCCTTTCTCACTTCAGAACTGCACTCAAGTCGCCTCACCTCTCTCAACACAGTCAGTCCTCGCTGGGGGACCTCGCTTCTCGCAGGAGGGGAGGTCAGGCCTCACCTCCATTCCAGAGCCTCCGCGGAGGCCTGAAGGTCGATATATGTTCCTACTCAACTCAAGTAACTCTTTCTTCCGAGCGTTCGCTTTTCTTTCTGCGACCGCCCTCGCGCTCCCTTCGATCGCCCTGGCCCAAGCGCCCGGCGGCGGGGACTCAGACCTCGACACCGTCGAGGAAGAAATCATTGTCAAGGCCTCCCGCACCGAGCTGCCGGCCAGCGCCACGCCGGCCGCGGTCGTGCTGATCGACGCTGAGGCGGTCGAGGCCAACGTGGTGATCGCCGACGAGCTGACCAGCGTTCTCTCCCGCATGGTGCCGGGCTTTTCGCCCGGCATCCAGAAGCTGACCGGTCGCGGCGAGACGCTGCGCGGCCGCAACCCTCTCTACCTGATCGACGGGGTCAACCAGCACAACGCGCTGCGCGACGGCGGCCGCGACGGCCACACCATCGACACCGCCTTCATCGAGCGGATCGAGGTGATCAACGGATCCAACGCGATCCAGGGCGTCGGCGCTACCGGCGGCGTGGTCAACATCCTGACCCGCGAACCCCAGCTCGGCAGCGGCTGGAAGACGACCCTCGATCTGCGGGTCAACGGCTCGGCTGAATTCGACTCCGACTCTCTCGGATATAAAGCCTCGGGCCTCACCGGCGGCGGTGGCGACCGCTTCGGCATCAAGCTGGGCGCTTCGCTCCACGAGCGCGGCCTCTTCTTCGACGCCGACGGCGAACCTGTCGGCCTCTACCCGACCCAGGGCGTCATCATGGACTCGCAGACCGTGGGCCTCTACGCCAAGGCGCAGTTCGTGCTCAACGAGTCGGCGGTGCTCAACTTTCTTTTCAACGATTTCGACCTCGAGCGCAACGGCGATTTTGTCGCCACGGCCGGCGATCGCGCCCTCGGGATTCCCACCGGCACCGTCGAGGGCGACCCACGGCCCTTCGTCGGCAACCCGGCGCGCAACGAGAACACCACCCTCTCGCTGACCCTGAATCACAGCGATTTCCTGGGCGGCAGCCTGACGGCCCAGATCTTCGATCAGGAGTTCAAGGGGCTTTTTGAGGGCGGCACCTTCGGCGGCTTTTTCCGGCTCACCGTGGACGGCCCCCCGTTCCTCGACCAGTCGGCGGTGGTGTCCGACAAAACCGGCCTCAAGCTGGCCTATAACAACCGCTTCGCCGACGACCGCCTGCTGCTGACCGCCGGCTTCGACATCTTCCGCGACGAGTCGGCCCAGGTGCTCGACAGAAGCGGTCGCGAGTGGGTGCCCGAGACGCTCTTTGAGACCCTCTCGCCCTTCGTGCAGCTCAACGTTGACCTGGGCGACCGGGTCACCGTTTCAGGCGGCGCGCGCTATGAGGACGCCACCCTGGAGGTGGACGACTTCACCACCATCGCGGCCGCCAACTCGACTTTCGTGCGCGGCGGCGAGCCGTCCTTTGACGACACGCTCTTCAACTTCGGCATCGTGGTGCGGCCCACCGAGAATTGGAACCTCTACGGCGCGTTCAACGAGAGCTTCACCATGCCCGACGTGGGCCGCGTTCTGCGCGCGGTCAACATTCCGGGGCTCGACGTCGAATCCCTGATCCTGCTCACTCCGATCATCGCCGACAACGTGGAGCTCGGGGTCGAGTACTCGAGCCTGCGCTTTACCGCCCGCGCCTCGGTCTTTGAGTCGACGGCCGAGAACGGCGCCCGCCTGGCGACCAACCCCCAGGGCATCTTCGACGTCGTGCGCCAGCGCACCGAAATCGACGGTTTCGAGCTTTTCGCCGAGTATCGCTTTAACCCGCGCTTTTCTCTCTCGGCCAACTACGCCCAAACCAACGGCGAGTTCGACTCGGACGGCGACGACAGCGTGGATACCGATCTCGACGGCCTGAACATCGGTCCCGATCGGCTGAACGTCTTCTTCGACGGTCGGTTCACCGACCGCCTGGGCGGCTACTTCCAGGTCTCGCACTTTTTCGATCGCGACTTCCGCGGCCCCGCGGCGCGCGCCGGTCGCGATTTCGACAGCTATACCCTCGTCGATCTCAGCCTGGCCCTCGATCTCTCCCTGGGCCAGCTGCGCCTCGGAGTCGACAACCTGCTCAACGAGGACTACTTCACCTACTTCGCCCAAACCGAACCCAACGCGCGGGCCGACACCTTTTTCAAGGGCAACGGCAGAACCCTCGCCCTCTCCTGGCGCGTGGACCTGTAGAAAAAGGGACGTCGCGGAGAGCAGCGCTCGCCGCCGACGTCGGGACGGTCGCGAGATGCCGGGTCGCGAGATGCAGGGTCGCGAGATGCCAGGCCGGCCGCCAAAGCGGCGGCGGCTCGGGGTCTCGCGATTCGTGCGTTTGGAGCCCGAGGACGCGGCCGATATTTCGGCAGGTCCGGAGAATCCGATAGGCCCGCAGCCTGGAAGTCTAGGGTGTAGAGCGGCCCGCCGTGTAGGCTCCCGAGTCCTAAGGTCTCTGCCCTGCTCCGAACGCGCCGATCCCCCGAGAGCGAGAAACTCACGGCCCGGCGTTTCGTATCTCTGCTACCCGCGTATCCCCTGCCATGATCGAGCTGAAAGCCATCGAGAAGTCCTACAGGGTAGGCAAGAGCCGCCTGCAGGTTCTGCGCGGCATCGACCTCTCGATCGGCGGCGGGGAGATGGTGTCGATCATGGGGTCCTCGGGATCCGGCAAGTCGACCCTGATGAACGTGCTCGGCATTCTCGACGACTATGACGCCGGGGAGTATCGCCTCGACGGAGCGTTGATCGAGGGCCTCACGGAAACGCGGGCCGCTCGCCTGCGCAGCCAGTACGTGGGCTTCGTCTTCCAGTCCTTCCACCTGATCCCGTTCAAAACGGCGGTGGAGAACGTGGCCCTGCCGCTCTACTACCAGGGCGTTGCGAGGCGAAAGCGCAACAGGCGCGCCGAGGAGCTACTCGAGCGCGTGGGGCTTGCGCCGTGGGCGCAGCACCTGCCGACCGAAATGTCCGGCGGCCAGAAGCAGCGCGTGGCGATCGCCAGGGCTTTGGTGGCCGAGCCGAAGATCATCCTCGCCGACGAGCCCACCGGCGCGCTCGATACCGCGACCTCCTACGAGGTCATGGACCTGCTCGGCGCCATCCACGCCGAGGGCGTTACCGTGGTCATCGTCACTCACGAGCCGGACATCGCCGAGCGCACCAGGCGCATCATCCGCCTCCAGGACGGCGTCATCCACTACGACGGCGAGGTGGCCGCCGAGGCCTTCGCGTCGACCGCGGCGGGTCAGGAGACCCAGGACCCCCGGGCCGCCGAGGACGCCCCGACCCTGGCGGCCCGGGCCTGAACGCGCCCCTGAGCCCAGCGAGCCATCCATGTTCGACCTCGACAAGTGGCAGGAGATCTTTGAAACCCTGCGCCACCACAAGCTGCGCACCGCGCTCACGGGGTTTAGCGTCGCGTGGGGAATCCTGATGCTCATCGTGCTCCTCGGCTCGGGTCAGGGCCTCGAGCGCGGCATCGAGCACAGCTTCCGGGACGACGCGGTCAACAGCATCTGGGTGACCGCCGGCGAGACCAGCCTGCCGTTTCGGGGCCTGCAGCCCGGCCGCGAGATTCAGCTCACCAACGCCGACTACGACGATCTGCGCACCTCTCTCGAGGGGGTGGAGCACATCACCTCCCGCTTCCTGATCGGCCGCGGCAGCACCCTCGCCTACCGGGGAAAGACGGGCGCTTTTCCCATGCGCTCGGTGCATCCCGATCATCGCCACCTTGAAAACACCGCGGTGGTGAGCGGCAGGTTCATCAACGAAATCGACGTCCGCGAGCAGCGCAAGGTGGTGGTCATCGGCAGGGTCGTCGCCGACGAGCTCTTCGGCGAGCGGCCGCCGGTGGGCGAGCAGCTGCTGGTCAACGGCATCGTCTTCAAGGTCGTGGGCGTTTTCGAGGACAGCGGCGACGACGGGGAGATGGAGATCTTCTACCTGCCGATCTCCACCGCCCAGCGAATCTTCGGCGGCACCGATCGCGTGGCCCAGGTCATGATGACCACCGGGCAGCTCGATCTCGAGACCACCCAAGGCATGGCCGATGAGATCCTCGAGCGCTTCGCCGAGCGGCACCGCTTCGCCTTGGAGGACACCCGGGCTCTTGAGGTCAGCAACCTGAACCAGGAGTTTCAGCGCATCCTCTCGCTGATCGAGGGCATTCGCTTCTTCGTGTGGGTGATCGGCATCGGCACGCTGCTCTCCGGCGTGGTCGGCGTCTCGAACATCATGATGATCGCGGTGCAGGAGCGCACCAAGGAGATCGGCATCCGCAAGGCCCTCGGCGCCACCCCGCGCGACGTGGTCAGCCTGATCGTCCAGGAGTCGGTTGTGCTGACCGCGGTCTCGGGCTACGTCGGCCTGCTGCTCGGGGTCGGCATCCTGGAGCTGATGGCCTCCGCCCCCGAAGCCGAGATGTTCCGCCAGCCCGGCGTCGACATCCAGGTGGCGCTCTACGCCCTGGTGCTTCTCATGGTGGCGGGCGCCCTCGCCGGCTTCGTGCCGGCCCAGCGCGCGGCGCGCATCCGCCCCATTGAGGCCCTGCGCGATGAGTAAAGACGGCCGCTGCCGGAAGCGCGCTCGGGGCGCCGTGGGTCCCGCGCCATGATGGACCCCGACCACTGGCGCGAGATCCAGGAGACCCTGTGGCGCAACAAAGTGCGGACGCTGCTCACCGCCTTTGGCGTCTTCTGGGGCATCTTCCTGCTGATCGTCATGCTCGGCTCAGGCCAGGGCCTGCAGAACGGCGTGAACCGAGGCTTCGAGGGGCACGCCACCAACAGCTTCTTTCTGTGGGCCCGGGCCACCACGCGGCCCTACCGCGGCCTGCCCTTGGGGCGCCCGATACGCCTTAACGAGGGCGACGCCGAGGCCCTCGGCAGACAGCTCGAGGGTGCCGAAATCATCGCCCCGCGCATCCAGCTCGGCGGCTTCGAAGACGGCAATAACGTCAGCCGAGGAGAGCGCTCGGGCGGCTTCTCGGTCATGGGAGACCATCCCGAGATCCTCGACGTGCAGCCCATGGACGTAGCGGCCGGACGCTTTCTCAACGCCCTCGACATCGAGCGGCGCCGCAAGGTGGCGGTGATCGGCACGCGGGTGCGCGACGTGCTCTTCGCGCCGAGCGAGAGTCCGATCGGCCAAAGCGTGAGGATTCAGGGCGTTTATTTCCGCGTGGTGGGAGTCTTCAAATCCCTGCAGAACGGGGATGACGCGGAGGAGGACGCCCAAACCCTCTTCGTGCCCTTCACCACCTTCCAAAAAGCCTTCAACAGCGGTGATCGCGTCGGCTGGTTTGCCATCACCGCCCGCCCGGGCTGGACCGCCTCCCAGGTGCTGAGCGACGCCCGAGCGATTCTTTACGACCGCCACCGCATCGATCCCACCGATCTGCGCTCGCTGGGCTCCTACAACCTGGAGGAGGACTACAACCGCATCCGCGGCGTGTTCCAGGGTCTGGGCCTCCTGGTGTGGATCGTCGGCTTCGGCACCCTCTCCGCCGGCGTCATCGGGGTCAGCAACATCCTCTCTATCGTGGTCAAGGAGCGGACCCAGGAGCTCGGCATCCGGCGCGCCATGGGCGCCACCCCGCTGACGGTGATCAGCCAGGTGATTCAGGAGTCGATTCTCCTCACCTCGGTGGCCGGGTGCCTCGGCCTGATGGCCGGCGTCGGCGCGGTGGAGGCGGTGGCGGCGCTTCTCAAGCGGGCCGAGGAGGCGCCCGAGATGTTCCTCAACCCCGGGGTCTCTCTGCAAAACGCGCTGCTCGCCCTGGCGGTGCTCATCGTTTCGGGGGCGATCGCCGGCCTGATCCCGGCCCAGCAGGCGGTCAGCATGAGGCCGGTGGACGCCCTGCGCGCCGAGTGAGGCCGCTTTCTGACCCGCCAACGCCCGCACACCCCCTCCCCACATCTCCATACCCCTTGACCTCCTCCTAGGCTGCAGCCCCCGCCCTTCCCATCATGAAAAAAATTCTCGGCTTCGGCCTCGTCCTTCTCTTTCTCGCCGCCTTCGCGGGCACCCTCTACTACCTCTACGAGAAGTCCCAGCGTCCGACGGTGCAATTCGCCACCGAGACGCCTTTTTCGGCCGACATCTTCGAGAAGACCGTGGCCACCGGCTCGGTGATGCCGCGCCGGGAGGTCGAGATCAAGCCGCAGATCTCGGGCATCATCGAGGAGCTCTTCGTGGAGGCGGGCGACGTGGTGAAGCGGGGCGATCTGGTGGCGCGCATTCGGGTGGTGCCCGACACGCTGAGCCTCAACGAGGCCGAGAACCGCCTGGCGCGCTCTCGA